>JAGGSN010000134.1 GCA_021159005.1 Candidatus Zixiibacteriota bacterium
ATCGAATCAAAGTCGACTTCTGAAATCTAATCCGGAAATATCTATTGAAGCAAAAAACAGAACACAGGTGTTTATAAAGATATTCTAACGGCTTATTGTTTTATATGTTATGGCTTAAGCAAGTTTCATTTATTGTGTATTAATTGGAGAATTCTATTGAAAAGACCGGACAGTAGTGATTTTACTACCCAAATAAAGTTGATGCACGAGGACGTACACCAACCACAATCAGCGTTTTTCGCGGTGTCGGGAATCCTTTTTTAGCGGTGTCGTGAACCCTTTCCCGACACACTTCGAAGCTGGATTCCCAATCAAGTTGGGAATGACATTGCCTCTGGCTGCCAAGCGCTGGTCTGATAACCTCGCCGCTTGCAAACTCGTTAATCCGCCGCGGTGGACGCCTCAGGTGGATTGACCTACAAATTATTAGCAGAAACTAAACTATAGGCAATGTTAAAACTGATATATAATCACACGGGCAATATGGTCGGGGCGAGCCGATTTGAACGGCCGACCTCTTGCACCCCAGGCAAGTGCGCTAACCAGGCTGCGCTACGCCCCGACACAAAACTAAAATATTAAATTATTCCTCAAAATCAAGGAAAAAGCTTTAATAGATTATCAAGCTCGGAACGCACCTCTTTAAGAAGGGTTACAGCTATATCCGATTTTAAGCTGTCTCCGTTGTTCTTTCCCTCGTTTTTGAAATAATTACGTGCTCCCTCTATAGTGAAGCCTTTTTTATAAAGCAGATGTTTAATCTGAAGCAAAAGATCAATATCTTTCTGCTGATAGATACGGTTGCCGGCTTTGTTCTTTTTTGGGTGAAGCTGATTAAATTCCTTCTCCCAGAAACGGAGCACATACGCCTCCAAATTCATCATACTGGCAACCTCGGAAATCGAATAATATATTTTTGTATTGTTAATCAATTTTCAGCCCTAACTTTAGTTACGCCTGCTTGAAGTTCACCTTTAAATAACTTTATATCTACTATATCATTAACAGCGACCTGTGTAAAGGATTTTATTGCTTTTTTTGTTGATGGCGATGACACATAAGCAAAACCCCTGCTCATAATCTCCTTAGGCGAAGCTGATTTCAGTTTCGCCTGAAGCATTGCCAGATTGCCGCTATATCTTTCGAGCATATGGACGGTTGTTTTCTGAAAGCTCTGGTCAAGTTCATCCAAATGCTGGGTTCTGGAATTGATTATCTCCATCGGTTTGCGCAAGCCGTATCGGTTTACCAAAGTCATCAGGTCATCCCTGTTTGACTTTAAGCTGTCAATCTGAATATGGCATAATCGGCGATAGCTGTCGATAAAATACGCTTTCAATTCGGCGCCATCGGGCACCGCCAGTTCAGCCGCCGCCGATGGTGTTGGCGCCCTTTGGTCGGCGACAAAATCAGATATTGTAAAATCTATTTGATGGCCAACCGCCGAGATAATCGGGATTTTAGAATTATAAATCGCCCGCGCTGTTAATTCCTCATTAAATGGCCAAAGGTCTTCCAGTGAACCTCCCCCCCTGCCGATAATCAGCAAATCGACTTGATTATATTCATTAAAATCAGCTATTGCCTGAGCAATATCAGCGGAGGCTGTTTTCCCCTGAACCATAGCCGACCTGACAATGATTTTCACCCAAGGCGCGCGGCGGCGTATTATCTTTATAATGTCTCTAACAGCCGCACCTGTCGCAGAGGTAACCACGCCGATTGCTTCGGGTTGTTGGGGAATCGGCAGTTTATGGAGCTCATCAAACAGCCCCTCTTTTTCCAGCTTCATCTTCAATTGCTGGAATGCCAGTTCGAGTTCGCCAATACCAGCCGGCTGCATCGCTGATACTATCAGCTGATACTGTCCCGACCGCTCATATACGGTTACCTGACCGCAGGCTTTTACTTTCATGCCGTTTTCAGGTTCGAAAAAGAGGTAGCGGCTCATCCCTTTCCAGATAATGCATTTAACCTGGGCGTTTTCATCTTTCAAGGTGAAATACCTGTGGCCAGAGGTATGGTTGATATAATTAGATATCTCCCCCTCGACCCAGATTTTAGGGAAGTTATCCTCAAGAAGACGTTTAACAGATTTAGTTAACTCTGTTACAGTTAATATGGTATCAGCCATTATTACTCATTATTTTTTATGCCTCAGGATGGAGTCCGCCCCAGGCGGACGACATCCTGAGGCCAACTGTTTATAGGTAAACCAACCGTTTCACTATTAGCATAATACCTGAAACTTGAATGTTTCCATTCCTCAATTGAATTCACCAATCCTCGTTTAATCGGATTATTATGAATATAGTCTAATTTCCTTTCAATCTCAGTTTCTTTTGTTATAGGGAAAATTCTTGGCTTTTCTTTCCAAAAACGAAACGATGATTTGCCCGCTGTTTTGATGTAAAATGCATTCATACTAACATTATTGGCTGCACAAAATGATATTATTTTTTTATCTTTGTTCTCAATAATATGTTTTACTTTGCCTGAGATGGAGCGTCTCCCTCCACGAATAAAATTCATGATGTTTTTACTGGAATAGCTTTGAATTAGCATATGAAAATGCTCCGGCATTATTACATAGCCAAGGAGATTTACATTCCATCTGTTTAGCATTTGACTGAAATCTTGATAGAATACTGCTACTATATCAGGGAATAATAAAATCGGCTGCCAGTTGTGTACTGTGCCGGTAACATGATGTACTGCGTTATCGGTGTAGTAGTTTTTCCAGTTCTTTACCATTGTATTGCTATCATACCTTTGCCCTCAGGATGTCGTCCGCCTTAGGCGGGCTCCATCCTGAGGGATAACCGTAACTTCTATGCCTCAGGATGGAAATCCGCTACTGCGGATAACATCCTGAGGCCGACTGCCTATCAGTAAGCCAATTGTTTATCGTCATATCGCCCTCAGGATGTCGTCCGCTTTAGGCGGGCTCCATCCTGAGGGATAAATACAGTATCAGCCATTATTACTCATCAATTTAGCCGCTTTTACGGTATTTGTCAACACCATTGCGATTGTCATCGGGCCGACTCCGCCGGGTACCGGTGTGATGGCTTTGGCAACATCTTTGACCTGCTCGAAATCGACATCCCCTACAAGTCTGGCACCTTTGGGATGGCTCGGGTCTTCAATCCGGTTTGTGCCGACATCGATAACAACCGCGCCGGGTTTAACCATATCTTTTTTGACAAAGAAAGCCTTGCCTATTGCCGCCACTAATATATCCGCCTGACGAGTATAATCTGCGATATTCGGAGTTCGTGAATGACAGATTGTAACGGTTGCGTTTGCCTTATCGTTTTTCAGCGCCAGCAATACCGCCAGAGGACGACCGACAAGATAGCCCCTTCCCAGAATGACAACATGTTTCCCCTCGGTTTTATTGCCAGACCGCCAGAGCATCTCGACAATGCCGGCGGGAGTGGCAGGCAAAAATGATGGCTTGCCGGCTAGCATCAAGCCCTGATTAACAGGATGGAAACCATCGATATCCTTAGCCGGATCGATTGTTAAAATAGCCTTGCCCTCATCGATATGACCGGGAAGCGGCGACTGGATTAGCATGCCGTGGATGTCATCCCGATTGTTTAGCGATGTAATCAGGTCTAACAAATCTGCTTCTGGGGAATCCTGCGGTTTGATTATTTTCTCGAAATATATGCCTAGTTTTTTGCAGGCTTTCTCTTTCATGCTGACATACAGCGCCGAGGCAGGGTCATCACCGACTAACACGCCTGCCAAGCCTGGTGTGATGCCGTTTTGTTTCAGGTTTTCGATTTCGAGTTTTAGTTCGGCTTTTATCTCTTTTGAGATTTGCTTGCCGTCTATTATTTCAGCCATGTGGGTTGTCCTTTTATATTTATTTGTATCTCAGTCAAATATTATCATTCCGCCATTAAATAGGGCAGGAGTCGGGGACTCCTGCCCTACTGTAATCAATTATCTATTCCTTGCTTGTTAAGTTTTACTTGAATTGGAATACTTAAGGTTAATAAAAAATATATTATCAGGATAATTTCAATTTTATGTTTATTCATTGATAATTTTTCAATTCCTCAGTATTAAAACATGTCTTTGTAGGGCAGGAGTCTCCGACTCCTGCCTATTCGGCGCGCTTATAAACAAATTTACTCTCCATAATCATCATCAAATTTAATCTCATCCATAACTCCCCAATCCTTCGAATAATAACCCCGCTTGAAATATTCGTTTATCGATGAATGCTCCCAATCGAAAGGGCTTTTCATATAACCATATTTCACCGGATTATAATGAATATAATCTATATGATTATTCATATCCTCCTGATTGCGAATGACATGATCCCAAAATCGACTTTGCCATATACGCCCTTTGTTAACACCTGATAAATAGCGAAATTTCTTTGAGAATGAAAGCTTAATCTTGTTAAATAATTTAGAAAGGTTGTTATCTCTTGGATTTATTATCATGTGAAAATGGTCTGGTAATATAACCCAGGCAATAATAGAGAAGTTAAGTTCAGCTTTATATTTTCGAATAGAATCTTTTAACTGGCTTTGATGTTGAATGAGAATTCGCTCTCTATTTTGCGTAACACAAGTAATGAAATAGATATTTCCTTCATTGTAATATCTTTTTAGTATGGACATAATAGATTAGTTATTTTAAAATACGCTGCTTTCCTTTAATAGTAGGGCATCCGCCTGGGGCGGACGAGACTTGCCTATTCGACGCATCTATATACAAAATTACTCTCCATAATCATCATCAAATTTAATCTCATCCATCACTGTCCTACTTTCTGACACAACGTTTATAACTTTAGTTCGCTTTCCCTTAATTGGCAGGAGTCGGGGACTCCTGCCCTACAAAATCTTAGCGAGTGTCATCCTGAAAAAAAGGGCGTATCCGCCTTAGGCGAACGCCCCTACGCTCAACAACAATTATTGCTACGCATCGAGCAGCATACTTTCAATATACTTGCACTTGCCGGTTTGCTCGTCGATTTCAATCTGTACGCCGGCAAACTTTAAATTCTCAGTCGCTACTTTCAGACGGTTAGGACGCCCCTTTAATAATCGAAATAATGCCGCTTCTATTTCCATGCCGATAACCGAATCATACGAGCCGCACATGCCGGTATCGGCGATAAAACCGGTGCCGCCCGGCAAGATTCTTGTCTCGGCGGTTTGGATGTGAGTATGAGTGCCAACTACCGCCGATACGCGGCCATCCAGATACCAGCCCATAGCCTGCTTTTCGCTGGAGGCATCTGCATGAAAATCGACAAATATATTATCAAACCGGCCGTTGATTTCATCTAAAATCTTGTCAGCCGTGAGAAAGGGGCAGTCTATATTGTTCATATATACGCGTCCCTGAAGATTGATTACGGCAATTTCCAAACCATCAGCAACATTATAGACCTGCCAGCCAAACCCCGGATTGCCGATGGGGTAATTAGCAGGTCGGAGAAGCTTTGGCTCATCATTTATGTATTTATTTATATCGGGGCGGTCCCAGATATGGTTGCCGGATGTCATGCAGTCAATATCCAATTCGGATAGTTTTTCCCATGAATCTTTGTTAATTCCAAAACCGCCGGCTGAATTTTCAACATTGGCAATAATGAAATCGAATTTTTTTCCCTGCGCCTTAAAGACATCAAGAGTATTCGCTACAGCCTTCAAGCCCGGATTTCCCATGATGTCGCCGATAAATAATATCTTCATTTTTTCCCGCCAAACAGTTCATATAAAAACCTGTGAAATTTATGAATAAATCCGGCTGAGGGAATATACATCATCAGACAACCGGAGTATGTCTCAATACCTGAATCATTGCATTTCTTGAGGACTTCATCATTATATGCGCCATACTGAAACCAGGCTCTTTTAATGCCGTATTCGCTTAAGTCATTTATTATGCTTAGAGCATTGTTCGGATTAATGGCGATATACGCGGATTTTACTTTGCCGGGCATGGCTTTAAGATTTGGATAGAAACCGCTATCCGCTTTGGGATGAATGGGAAAAACCTGATAGTCAGATTGTTCCAGATTATCTTTAATGCCTACTGCAAAAGTTCGCCGTTTGGGCGATAATCCATATACGGCAATTCCGTCTTTGGATGACTGCAGAAAGGTCTCATTACTTGGCATATTCGACACTTCTTGTTTCTCTGATGACAGTTACCTTAATCTGTCCCGGGTATTCCATTTCCGCTTCTATTTTACGCGCAATCTCGCTTGATAATTGAGAGCACTTGATATCATCCATTTTATCCGATTCAACAATCACCCTGATTTCGCGGCCTGCCTGTATGGCATAGGCTTTACCTACTCCGCCAAATGAGTCAGCCATATCCTCGAGTTTTTCGAGGCGTTTAATATAGCCCTCAAGGGTCTCACGTCGGGCGCCAGGCCGGGCGCCGGAAATAGCATCCGCCGCCTGAACTAAGACAGCGTATGGAGTTTCCATAGGCACATCCTCATGATGGCTGGCAATGGCATTAACGACCGCCGGATGCTCGTTAAATTTGGATATAAAATCGACTCCGATTTCGGTATGCGTTCCCTCGGTTTCTCTATCTATCGCTTTGCCAATATCATGAAGCAAGCCGGCGCGTTTGGCAATGTTGGCATCAAGCCCCAACTCGGCGGACATTATGCCGCATATAAAGGCTACTTCTTTAGAATGCTGAAGCACATTCTGGCCATAGCTGGTGCGGAAATTTAATCTGCCTAATAGCTTGACAACTTCGGGATTAACTCCGTGAACGCCAACATCGAAACAAGCCTGCTCGCCCACTTCGCGGATAATAACTTCCATTTCTTTTTCAGCCTTGACGACTATTTCTTCGATACGAGCGGGATGAATTCTGCCGTCCATTATAAGTTTTTCCATGCTGATACGGGCAATTTCGCGGCGTATCGGGTCATAGCCCGATAATATTATAGCTTCCGGTGTATCATCAACAATAACGTCGATACCGGTAGCGGTCTCGAATGAGCGGATATTTCTGCCCTCGCGTCCGATGATTCTGCCCTTCATCTCATCGGTAGGGATATTTACCACAGATACACATGATTCCATAGCATAATCGGCGGCGCATCGCTGGATTGCCTGAATGATGATATTTTTTGCTTCTTTTTCAGCATCCCGTTCAGCTTGTTCTTTAATTTCTTTAATTAGCTGAGCGGCATCGCGGCGAGCCTCCGATTCCAGATTTTCCATCAAGAGTTTTTTAGCCTCTTCGGATGTCATACCGGCAACTTTTTCAAGTTGGGCATTTTGTTCGGCGATAAGACTATCAAGCTGTTGTTCTTTGTGGAGAACAGTTCGTTCTTTAGCTACTATTGATCTTTCGCGATTGGTGATATCTTTTTCTTTGGCATTTAAGATATCGACTTTTCTATTAAGCGATTGTTCTTTATCCCTTAAACGAGATTCCAGCCTTTGTATTTCGGTTCGTTTATTGCTGGTCTCCCTCTCGAATTTGGATTTTTCTTTCAGCCAGTGATCTTTTGCTTCTAAGGCGGTTTCTTTCTTTTTAACTTCCGCGTTTCTCTCAGCATCGGCAATGATTTTAGCTGCTGATTCTTCGGCTTTAGAGATTTTCTTTTCACCGGAACGGCGAGCAATAATAACCCCAATGGCAAATGCCAGAATTATTAATAAACCGCCAATAATAAGAAAATATGATTGTTCCATTGCGCCTCCTTAGGCGAGCGGAGAGAAAAGCTAATCTTGTAAAGCGGCGCTGAGAGTATCGATAAGTTTTTTGGTTTTTACCTCAAGGCTATTCGGTATTTGTTGTCGAGCTTGAAATAATTCATCTGCAATATTCAATGCAGCCAAAACCGCTATCCGCGTATCGGATTGATCTTGAAATTTTGAGGCAATCTCCCTCATGGTTTTATCAACATGAGCGGCGGTTTCTTCTATATATTTATTGCTGGCATCAGCCTTGAGCGCATATTGGTTGCCAAAAATGGTTACCTTCAGCTTACTTTTTTCCATGCGATTAACTAAAACTCCCCAATCTATATTAAAAATTAATTCTCTATTGAATATCTTTTTTCAAATACCGAAAGTTTTGCCGACAGGTTTTTAAGCCTGTTTTTAACATCCTGTTCCCTAACCTGCCATGCTTCCTGACCGGATGCTTTTAGCTTTTCGAGGTCTTGCTTCAATCTTTCGGCTTTCTTTTCACTTAACGCATATAAACGCTTAAGTTCGTTTATTTCTCCTGTTATCTTCTTATTGATATCCTTTAATTCATTTATTTTTACAATAGCATTATAAACTACTATTTCAAGTTTTTCAAAGTTTTTATCAATATCTTTTTCGTTATTTTTCATATTCATATTCATATTAATCACTATTTAGAATTTATCATCAGGATCTTAATTCAGCGCCAAATTCCTCATTTAATTTAAGGACTACTTTTTTATGAACCTCGTCAACCTCATCATCTGTAAGCGTTTGCTTAGCAGAACGATATATTATCCTGAAAGCAATGCTTTTTTTGCCTTCCGGGATATTTTTACCTTCATATACATCAAACGGATATACATTTTCAACCAAATTATTATTAACCGACTGTATCATGTTTATAATATCAATGGCGCGAATACCCTGACCGACTATCAGCGCAATATCTCTATCTGAGGCAGGGTATTTCGGCAATGATTTAAAATATTTGGGTTTTGCTGCCAGTTGAGCAAATTTTTCAAAATCAAATTCTGCGATAAAGCAATCTTGTTTAATGCCTACTTGTTTTCCCGCCCGGTTGGAAACCTTGCCTAACATTCCCATATTTTGACCATCAAGAGCGACAATAATGAAACTGCAATCATCATCAAAATAGGGGTTGTTTTGCGGCTTTATCTCCAATTCAATCTTAAAATAATCAAAGATTGCTTCAAGTTCTGCTTTAAGCGAATAAAAATCAGTATATTTTTCTTTATTGCGCCAGCTTACCGGTTGCTCGCGGCCGCAAAGACCAAGACAAATGGCTTCCTTTTCATCAGATAGCTCGCCTGATGATGGTTTATATACTACGCTAATCTCAAACAGCTTGATATCTTTATTGCCATAATTAATGTTATGCTTCAGCGTTTTAAGCATAGATATTGTTAAATTAGGCCTGAGAACCGACATTTCCTCAGACAGAGGATTTTGTAATTCTACTAAGGATGCGTTCTCATCGATTTTTTTCAACTGCCGGCCATCAATTAGAGTGAGCGAACATGTTTCAACAAAGCCGCCGCCAACAAGAAGATTTCTCAGACTATCTTTGATTAACGATTCGGGATTTATTTCGACCCCGAGAGCGCCTCCGGGCTGGAATCTTTCGGGGATATTATCAATACCGTAAATACGAGTGATTTCCTCAATGAGATCGATTTCACGGGTAAGGTCGGGTCTGAATGACGGCTGAGTAATCTGCATTGGCGAGCCGTTTTTATATTCAATATCAAGGCCATCGAAAATCCGGCATATTTTGGCTTTATCGATATTCACGCCTAATATTATTTCAACTCTCTCGGGACGAAAATCGATTTTTGCCGGTGAGAACTTTTTGGGATAACAATCAATTATTCCTCTGTGTATTTCTCCGCCGGCAAGTTTAGCAATTAAACCGCAAGCCCTGTTATTGGCTTTGGGCGCCATCAGGCGGTCGGCTCCCCGCTCGAATCTTTGCGATGATTCGGTCGATAAGCCTACAGTTTTGGCACCACGGCGAATTGTCGCCGGGTCGAAATAAGCAGATTCGAGCAGAATATCAGTTGTGTTATCTGTTACCTCAGAGTTTAGTCCGCCCATGATGCCAGCCAAGGCAACGGCATTCTCGCCATCGGTTATAAGCAGGTGACTATCATTAAGTTCCCTGTCTTCGCCATCAAGCGTGGTAAATTTCTCGCCCTTGACTGCATTTTTAACTACGACTTTCTTCGTTTTGAAAAATTTATAATCAAAGGCATGAAGAGGCTGGCCGGTTTCTAAAAGCACATAGTTAGTAATATCAACAACATTATTTAACGGGCGAATTCCCAAATAGTAAAGGCGGGCTTTAAGCCATAATGGCGACTGTTTGATTTTCACACTGGAAATTAATCTTCCGGTATAACGCGGACAGCCATCCGAGTTTTCGATTTCAATGGCAAGGTCGGATGAAGTCTCCGGTCCGGCTTCGATTACGTTGAAATCGGGGTAATTAATCTTTCCGCCAAGCAACGCCTTAACCTCTCTGGCGATGCCTATATGCGACAGGCAGTCCGGACGGTTGGGAGTGATTTCCAGTTCAAATATATAATCAACAAGTGTAAGGATTTGTTCGATTGGCGTTCCCGGCGCGATGCCGCCATCAAGCTCGATAATGCCGGTGTGGTCATCCGATATGCCAAGCTCATCCTCGGCGAGTATCATGCCGAAAGATTCAACGCCGCGGATTTTAGCTTTTTTTAATTTAGTTCCATTGGCTAAAACTGCGCCTACCTTAGCAAAAAATACAATCAGCCCGGGTTTGGCATTAGGCGCGCCGCAGATAGCGGTGAGCTTTTCATTGCCGACATCAACTGTGCAAACAGTCAGTCTATCCGCCTGCGGATGCGAATCGACAGTGAGGATTTTGCCGGCGACTACTCCCGAAATATCGAGGCCTTTTTTCTCTATAGCTTCAATCTCAGAACCCGACAGGGTCAGTAGGTCGGCGATTTTATCAACCGAGACGTCAAATTCGATTAGCTCTTTTAGCCAGTTATAACTTATTTTCATTAGAACTGCCTTATAAATCTGACATCATTTTCGTACAACAAACGAACATCATCAATACGATACCGCAGCATGGCGAGACGGTCTATACCCATCCCCCAAGCAAAACCGGTATATTTTTCGCTATCGTAGCTGACAGCTTTAAACACCTCAGGGTCAACCATACCGGCGCCGGAAATTTCCAGCCAGCCGTTATGTTTGCAAACACGGCAGCCTTTACCTCCGCAAATTACGCAGGAGAAATCATATTCAACCGATGGCTCGGTAAACGGGAAAAAGTGAGGTCTGAACCTGACTTTGACATTTTTGCCAAACATCGCCTGGGCAAAAGCGGTGATTGTGCCTTTCAAATCGGCAAAAGTAACGCCTTTATCGACATACAAGCCCTCACACTGATAAAATACGGGCGAATGCGAGGGGTCGGGAGTATCCGAGCGGTAGCATCTGCCGGGAGCAATAATTCTGACTGGCGGTTTTTGCTTTTCCATAGTGCGAATTTGCACCGGTGATGTATGTGTTCTAAGGCAAACGCCTTTTTTGATATAGAAGGTATCGGATAAATCCCGCGAGGGATGGTCCTCCGGCGTGTTTAAGGCATCGAAAGTATAATATTCGGTTTCAACATCAGGGCCAGAAGCAACCTCGAAACCCATGCCATGAAATATAGAGACTATATCATCAATGGTTTGCAATAATGGATGTTTATGTCCCGTAAAATCTCTTCTAACAGGAAGCGTATAATCAAGAACATCTTTTTTTATAGATTCAGCCAATGCGGCTGTTTTGGTATCGATTTTTTCTTGAATCAGCTTTTTCAGACGGTTTATTTCGCCGCCGATTTTCGGGCGCATTTCGGTAGAAGCTTTGCCAATGTATTTCGAGAGTTCGGTTAGTTTACCCTTTCGCCCTAAAAATTCGATTTTCAGGGCATCGAGATCATTTTTATTGACAACAGAACCCAGCTTTGATAAAGCGAACTCTTCAAAATGTTTTATCTGAATTAATAAATCATCCATTTAAATATATATTAAAGCTTTTCGCTGAAAGCCTTATTTAATAGTTATATAAAGAGCAATTAATTAGCTGGCTTTAACAGCCTCGACAACCTGTCGGAAGCCCTCGCTATCTTTAACCGCCATATCGGCAAGAACTTTGCGGTCTAATGTAATGCCCGCTTTTTTCAAGCCGTTAATAAACTGTGAATAACTAAGGTCATAAAGCCTGACAGCGGCATTAATTCTTATTATCCATAATCTGCGGAATTCTCTTTTTCTATTGCGACGGTCGCGATAGGCATAAGCAAGGCCTTTCTGGACCGTTTCTTTGGCAGTACGGTATAATTTTCTTCGCCCGCCATAATTGCCCTTGGCCGCTTTTATGACTTGTTTGTGACGTCTTTTAGCAGCCGGGTTATTAGTAGTACGAGGCATTTTGTCTCCCTACAACTTTAATATGGAATCATCTTGTTTACGCGATCCCTATCAGCATCCGAAACAAGTCCTGATTTTCTAAGTTGTCTTTTGCGTTTTTTAGTTTTTTTGGTCAATATATGACTGGTATTCATATGGCTTCGCTTTATTTTTCCGGTTCCTGTTTTTTTGAACCTTTTAGCGGCAGCCCTGTTTGTTTTAATTTTTGGCATTTCTTACTCCCATAGGGAATGAATATATACTAAATTAATCATAAGCGCAACAAAAATTTACATTGCGACGATTAAACCATTTCATTAAGCCTGAACTTCTTTTTTGGCCGCAAACATTAAAAACATCCGACGACCCTCCATAAAGGAGTCAGATTCTGGTTCGGCAATATCGGCAAGGTCGGCTATTATTTTATCTAATAGTTTCTTTCCGAGTTCTTTATGAGCCATTTCCCTGCCTCGAAAGGCAACATATACTTTCACCTTATCGCCTTGTTTCAAGAACTCGATGATGTGTTTCAACTTAAATCTATAATCATGCTCTTCGGTTTTAGGTCGAAACCTCATTTCCTTAAGGTTAACAGTATGCTGTTTCTTTTTAGCGATTTTAGCTTTTTTCGATTGCTCGTATAGATATTTGCCAAAATCCATTATTTTACAAACTGGCGGTTTGACAGTAGGCGCAACTTCAACTAAATCAAGTCCTTTACTTTTAGCAATCTCCTGCGCTTTCTGGATACTGACAACGCCAACCTGCTGGCCTTCATCATCAATCAGCCGCACTTCCGGCGATCTGATTTTATAGTTGACCCTGATTCTGGTTTCTCGTCCTTTGGCTATTAAAACACCTCCTACTTAAGAGCTTTTGTTTGTATTTTTTGAAGCATTTCCGCTAATACAGATTTAGGTTCAGCTATGCCGACATCTCCGATTTTATGACGTCGGACAGAAACTTTACCCTCTGCGGCTTCTTTTTTACCAACAATAAACATATATGGAATTTTTAGATTTTCAGCTTCACGGATTTTAAAGCCAATTTTTTGACTGCGTAAATCAGTTTTCGCGCGCACGCCGGCGGATTTGAAAAAGGCTGTGATTTCATTCGCATAATCGTTAACCTCATCGACAACCGGCAGAACAATAGCCTGTATGGGAGCTAACCAAAGCGGGAAATCACCGCCATAATGTTCTATCAATATGCCAAAGAATCGCTCCATCGAACCAAGCAAAGCGCGATGCACCATAACAGTTTGGTGTTCGGCGCCATCCTCACCGGTGTAGGTAAGATTGAATCGTTCGGGAAGGTTAAAATCGACCTGAATTGTAGTGCATTGCCATGATCTGCCTAAGACATCTCGAATTTTCACATCAATTTTGGGACCGTAAAATACGCCTTCGCCGGGGTCGACTTGATATTCCAAGCCTTTTTTCTCCAGCGCTTTCTTTAAAGCATCAGTCGCTCTGTCCCAGTTATCCTGAGTACCGACATATTTTTCCGGCTGAGTTGAGAGATAAGTTTCATATTCCTCGAAGC
The DNA here is from genome assembly GCA_021159005.1 of Candidatus Zixiibacteriota bacterium. NCBI lineage: Bacteria > Pseudomonadati > Candidatus Zixiibacteriota > Candidatus Zixiibacteriota bacterium. The sequence continues at coordinate 13,733 of JAGGSN010000134.1, forward strand.
CAAAGGTTTTGAGGAAAAACAGGTTAAAATCAAGCAGTTTTAGCAGTTCATCCTCAAGCTGGTCTTTTCGACAAAAAACATGAGCATCATCCTGAGTGAAACCTCTGACTCTGAATAAGCCCTGAAGAACGCCCGAGCGTTCATAACGATAGACAGCTCCCAGTTCAGCCCATCGGTACGGCAAATCGCGATATGAATGTTTTTTGCTGTTATATATCCCGATATGGAACGGGCAATTCATCGGCTTGAGTTGGTACTGCTGATTATCGATAACCATGGGATTATACATGCTGTCTTTATAGAACTTAAGATGGCCGGATTTCTGCCAGAGGTCGATTTTGGCGATATGCGGAGTAAAGACTATATCATAGCCATTTTTCAGATGTTCTTCGCGCCAGAAATTTTCGATTAGATTTCTGATTAAAGCGCCTTTCGGATGCCATAATGCCAAGCCGGGACCGATATCATCGGTAAGTGAGAACAGATCGAGGTTTTTGCCCAGTATTCGATGGTCTCTTTGCTTAGCCAGTTCGAGGCGGTCGAGATGCTCTTTGAGCATCTTTTTATCAGGGAAAGAGACGCCGTATATTCTCTGCAGCATTTTATTATTTTCATCGCCGCGCCAATAGGCTCCGGCAATGCTTAGCAGTTTAAACGCTTTTATTTTTCCGGTTGATGGTATATGGGGGCCGCGGCACATATCCTCGAAATCGCCGAGGGTGTAGAAACTTACGGAATCTTCCTCAAATTCGTTCGCCATTTCAAGCTTATATATATCGCCTGAATCATTATCTTTAATATGACGGATAGCCTCCTCTTTAGACATCTCGACGCGTTTAAAGAGGAGATTTTCCTTGATAATTTTAGCCATTTCCTTCTCGATAGCTTGCAGGTCGTTTTCGTTTAGGTTTTGCGGCAGGTCTATATCATAATAAAACCGGGCGGAAAAATCATCGGGGATAGCAGGACCGATAGCCAGTTTGGCATCGGGGTAAAGAAGCATAATAGCTGAGGCCATTATATGCGCTGATGAATGCCAGAATATCTCTTTGCCCTCGCTATCATTATAGGTAATGATTCTAAGGGAAGCGTCTTCATTAATAGGGAAATCGATATCGACTAAGCGCCCATTAACCTCAGCGGCTAAGGCGGCTTTTTTCAGGCTTGAACCGATAGACTCCGCTACATCAGCGGCGGTTATTTCCTTTGAAAATTCCTTTATCGATTTGTCGGGCAGCGTTAACTTCATTTCGTTTCTAAATTAAATTGACCACTCCATATATAGAGTAGTCGGTAAATTCATCTTTTAGTTTATCTTCACTCTACAACAACTATCAAAAATGGTGGGCGATACTGGAATTGAACCAGTGACCTCTTGCATGTCAAGCAAGCACTCTAACCAACTGAGCTAATCGCCCAACTCTCTTTGCGACAGAATATTAATGATTAACCGGCATCAGTCAAGAAAAAATTGTCTTTTCTCGCTATTTAACTACAAAATCTTTTATTGGTCATATTTTCGGCATAAGGCGGGGAAAGTTGATAATGAAGTTGGCGCACGAGGACATACGCAAACTACGGAAATAATTGTTATACAAGGTGGTATGCCAACTATGCAAAAAGTTGGTGCACCGGGAGAATCGCCAACCATACTGAGATATTTTAATTTATGTATAAGAATAGTTGTTAAGAATTATAGCAATAATTCGATAATCTGTAATAGGAACCGAATATTTATAGAAGGGATTTTTGATTTAGCTCAGGTGTGTTAATTATGCTGTTGTATAATAAGATGTTCATTCAGCAGCAGTTTTTATCATTTCACAACACTATCAAAATAAACATTTAACTAAGTATGTATAGGAGAAATCGCTATGGCTCTTCGTACAAAAAAACCAGGCGCTGCAAGTGATGAAATAATTCCCTTACAAAGAAAGGATCTGTTTTGGACAGACGGTCAGATAAATCGAGCTGAACGTGAAAGGCGAAATAAGCATAGAAGTTGTATAATCTGGCTAACCGGATTAAGCGGAGCCGGTAAATCAACGATTGCACAGGAGCTTGAAAAGTTTCTGTTTGCTCAGGATTATCAGGTTGTGGTTCTTGATGGAGACAATGTTCGTCATGGGCTTAACAAAGATCTTGGTTTTTCTCAAGAAGACAGAGATGAAAACATAAGGCGGATTGGCGAAACCGCCAAGCTTTTAATGGAAGCCGGGATAATTGCTATTACGGCATTTATTTCACCCTACGCTAAAACCCGGGACAGGGTTAGAGAAATTGTGCCGGAGGGTGATTTTATTGAAGTTCATATTGAATGTTCGCTTGATGAATGTGAACGCCGCGATGCCAAGGGGCTTTATAAGAAAGCAAGAGCCGGCCTTATCAAGAACTTTACCGGAATAGACGACCCATTTGAGGCGCCTGAGCATCCGGAGATTACAATCAACACAGAAAAATTAACGATAGAGCAATCGGCAAAAACAATTGTTCATTTTTTATCAAGCCGGGGATATTTATGATCGATACAGCCGCGCCGCAGATTTCATTTAAGGATTTGTTAGGTCAGGAGCTTGCAAATAAGCAGCCCGCTAAAATAAAGGATATAGCTTTTAAGTCGCCGATAATAATCGGCGGCTGCGGCTCCAGCGGCACTACGCTTTTAAAAACGATGCTTGACAGCCATAAGAATATCGCCTGCGGACAGGAAATATCGTTTTTTGACAGACCGGCCTTTTTTAAGAGCAATCTTGATAAGCTTTATAACATGTTTTTAAATCAAGATTTTGATGAATTGGATAAGGGACAGATTTTTCCTCTCAAGACGAAATTCGGCGATAATTTCGGTTTATTTATTCCCAATACCGGAAAGCTATACCATGATTTTCCCACGACAAACAGTATGTTTAAACTCGCTCGCAATCTGCGTCACTTTGTTGATCTTTATTTTTCGAATTTCGCTGATATTAATGGCAAGACTCGATGGGCTGAAAAGACACCAAATAATATATTTTGCATTAATGAGACGCTCGATTTCTTTCCCGACGCTAAGTTTATACATGTCATTAGAGACGGACGAGACGTAGTATTATCATTGTGTCAGGGACGCAATTTTAACCCGGTAACCGCTATATTTCGTTGGCTGGTTTCGGCAGAGGCAGGTATTCGTTTTAGAGGCAATCCGCGCTATTATGAAGTCAGGTATGAAGATTTGATACTTGATACTGAAAATACGCTTAAGAAGCTAATGGCGTTTCTTGATGAAGACTTTGATCCCAACATGTTAAACTATACTGAATCCGGGAAAGATAATATTCTCGGTTATGGTTCCTCGCCGATATATTCAAATAAGATTGGCAAATGGAAAACTCAGGAGCTAAACCCGGTGATTTTAAAATCTTTTGATTTAGCGCTATCAGATTTATTAGAAAAGGTCGGATATGAGGTGTAGCTTAGGTTATCTATATTTGGATGCTTAATAGATATTCTATCACAATAAGAGGAATTTAATGCAATTAACCGGCAACAAAGAAAAAGATTCGGAATACTACGACGGTTTATATCTTCGTGGTTTTACAGCCGCTGAATATTACCCGATTTATAAGTTTGCCCTACAGATTCTAAAAAGCTTCCCCTCGCCGCGGGTTTTAGAGTTGGGCTGCGGGCTTGGCGATATGGCCAAGATGATAATGGCTGAGGGGATATCATATCGGGGGTTTGATTATAGCGAAGAAGCGATTAAGCGATGTAAGAATTTGTGTCCGCAGGGTGATTTCCGGGTTGGCAATATATATAATGATAATGATTACAAACCTTTCGATTATAATACGGTAATTGCTCTTGAGGTTTTGGAGCATGTAGATGATATGCAGATATTTCGCAGTATCCCGCCCGGGGTACGATTAATAGCATCGGTGCCAAATTTTAAAGATAAAGCACATTTACGAATATATGAGGATATCAAAGAAGATATTATCGAAAGGTATTGGCCTTATTTTCAGGTATTGGCGATTAAGACATTCAAAGGGAATAGTCCGGGCACAGACTATGAGGCGAATGTTCATTTGTTTCATGGGATAAAAATGCTATCTTAGCCAAATTTTCGGGTTTTTTCCTCGCCTTCGGCGAGTCAGAACCCGACCTATTTTTACTGATTATTAATTATTAATATGCGGATTAATAGAAAAGTTCTTTTAATATTTCGTAATCGACTCTGATTATTTTTCGGCATGTTTTGCAGACTGGGATTCTGCTTTTGATATCATCATCATCGAGCTGGCTGCTGCATCCGATGCATTTATGAAGTGATATTGGTTTTTGCGATTTGCTTGACTTTGAAGCTTTGGATATTAGTCTTTGGTCAATATCAAAGGGACTTTCGCCGAGAACGATCATTTTATAGTATTTAAACGCCAAGCTGCTCAATTGTTCTATATTCAAGCCATCGATTTGCATCCGTCGATCGGCAATACTCAGTATGCCGCGGTTGACTATTATTTCATCAACCATTTCTTTTATTTTACGTTTTTGAAGGGGAGTTATTTCGCTGGTCATTCTTCGCCGCGAGCCATATTTATAAATGTTTCAGCTTTCATGTATTCATCTCGTAAAAGCTGAATAAGCTGTTCTTCATAATCCTGCCGTAATCCCAGAACTTGCCAAGCTTTTTGGCTGCAGTAAATATAGCGTGAATCGGGCAAGAAATTCGAATCATCGTTTTCGGATATTTTAGACAGATAATCAGACATATGAATTATCCATGTAGTGATGTTGTCTGGTTTATCATCATCCGGTTTATGATGATACAGGATAGCAGCAGCAAGTTCATAAGGAAGGTTCCATTTCTGAGCCAGATAATTTCCAACCAGAGTATGATCGAACCCATATATTTCATTCTCAATTTCACAAATAGGTTGTTCCGGATTTTCTTTTACAATTTGCTTTACTGTTATAAACTCGGATGGCATATGAGTAAAGATAACCAGTTTTCCTATGTCGTGGAGTAAGCCGGCCGAAAAAGATTCTTCAGCTTCTAAGAATGAAGGGAAATTTTTGGTTCTTGAAATAATGCGAGACATAAAGCCAACAGAAAGAGAATGCCGCCAGAAAGCATCAAGATATTCTTTATCAAGTTTATACAATTTTGAGAACGTTTCGAAAACGGATGCCGAGAGAACCAGGCTGCGAACAACATCCAAACCAAGTATAATTATTGCCTGTTTAACGCTGGTTATAGATCTTGGGATGCCATAGAATGCCGAATTGGTAAGTTTGAGGATTTTGGCGGTAAGCGCCGGATCTTCAGAAATTATCGCCCCGAGTTGATATGCTGAAGTATCCGGATTGTTGATAGCTTTATTGACCTGTGTAAAAACCATTGGAGGTGTGGGAAGATTGTGGATTCTGTTGATAATAGTTTTTATTTTTTTTTCAGTGGAAGCTTCCATTTCAGGCATAGTTTTAGGCTCTCGTTGTTGATGAAATATCAATGAACGTTATATCTGGAAATATGCAATAATTTTATCGGCGAATGCACCGAAGTTAGTCTGGTCATTATAATACCCTATAGAGATATTCTTTTTTATTCCCGCAATTTTTTCATAACGTATATCTGATGTATTGTCGGCGGTTTTATCGATTGAATTAGAATGATGGTATTGTCTAACAACATTTTTTAATCCTTCGCTATTAATAAGTTTATCGGATGTTTTTTCTTTAGTATCTTCTATGTCGTAGAAACCGGAAGATGTTTTCTGTTTTATACCGGAGAGCTGTTTTGTTGCGTTTTTGTCTTGCGCTGCTTCTTTGTTAATTTTATCCGAATAATCTGTTTGGCTTGATAGATTTTTAGTTTTATCAAGTTCAATTTTATCAAGGTTAGCCGCTTTTTTTTGAACGTCATTTTCGGATTTTGGGGATGTATTAAGTTTTTTATTTTTTTGATCCGTCTGCTGTGATGGACCCAGACCTTCAATTTGCATATTTCACCTCTATTCCTTATATCGGAAACAGGTTTTAAAACTTTAATACAGACAATCTACAGAAATTTTATTTAACGCATTTTTTTGCCGATAACCCTCTATATCCATTCTTTTTATTATATTTTTAAGATTTTCGAAAACGACTCGCTGACCGCCTGCGACCCGAATCTGTAAAATATCCATAAAACGTTTTATCTTTAAGATGGCGTTTTTAATTTTATTTACAATATCCACCAATTCTATTCTGTGAGCGAATTCGGGATTAATCTTCAAAATTCCATTTATTTCACGTTCCAATTTTTTCACTTTGTCAAACTGCAAGTTGATATTTTCGACTTGTTCAAAAGCCCATTCCGATCCTTGTCTGTGACCGACAATTTTCCTTAAAAACAACTCTATCTCCTGATATACATCTAATTGAGACGATAAAAGCCGTTTTACATAATCGCTGGCAGATGACATCATACCTCCGCTGAAAATACTTGTACGGGTTTAGAATTTACTTTTTTTACACTTTTGGGAATATCTTCTTTGGTAATGTCAATATTTTCCCATGAATTTTTTATATTTTCGATTAGCGGGATTATATCATCCAGTTCGCTAATTATTTTTGTTGCATTTGCCATAGTAATTTTTTCGACGAAATATGCATAAAGGGCTGATAGTTTATCGGCGAATTCACCGCCTTTTTCCATATCGAGCGTTGAGAGAAGATGAAGAAAGATGTTCCTTGCCCTGTTTAGTTTTTCAAAAGTGCCCGGAACGTCATTCTTGTTAATCATCTCTTTGCCTTCATCGATGAATCGCAAAGCACCGGAGTATAACAGTACGATTAATTCTTTCTGATTAAGGCTTGACACATGTATATTTTGGTATGTTTTTAAGTTGTTTTCCATGATCTCCCTTAAGCTTTATATCTATATTATTGATACTTATTAATGATTACCTTTCATTAACGACCAGTTGCTATCAAGGCTGGAAATTGTTTGGCTTAAATAGCTCTGCTGCGACTGTAATTGCGACAGCGCTTTTTCCATTGCTGTAAACTGCTGATAAAGCGAAGCACGTTTTATTTCAAGTTGTTCGTTTATATTTTCAATTTGATCGGCAATGCTGTCAATCTGCAGCTGCAAACCGTCTTTTCTGCTGGCAATAACCCCATCCGAATCGGTATATGAGGCGATTTTCTCGCTGATGATAGCGGCAACTCCTTTATTGAAACATACAGTATCCTCAGGGCCTTCTACTAATTGGTTTTCGGTGAGAGTTATCAGCAGTTTCATGCCTGCGGTGTTTTCATTATCACTATCGCCGATTAAATATTGGCCGGTGCCGGAAGCGGTTTCACCGTTAATAGTTCCTTCGACATCAAGACCATCAACGCTGGTTCCATTTGTTAATCCCAAAATATCATGAGCCGTATTTTCGGAAGCGGTTTCGAGCGTAACGGTAGAATTTGAACCATATGTAGAGGAGGTAATCTCGAGATGTCCATTAGCGCCGTTATCAATCCATTCAACATCGACGCTTACTCCCGAAAGACTGGTATCGCTGTTTATAGCGTTTTCGACTTCCTCAGCGAGAGCTTCCCCCGAGTTGTAGGTTGCTTCAGCAAGAAAGATACTACTGCTGATCTTGTTGCTTATTTTTATATTTAACACATTGTTTGAGCCGTCTATTGTAAGAGGAGTATTTGAGGGACTGGCAATCTCGCTTGCTGTTAACGACCCTTGTCTTGCGGCTTGAGTGATATCGACCGCATAACCGGATGCTGATATTTTGGTAAGAGCGTTTGATGAAATATATTCGACAAACGTAGTATTTGTTGTGCCGCTGGACTTGAATAAGCTTATAACATCCTCAAGATTCTCATTGATTTTATTATCGAAAGTTAATTCGTTGAATGTTAGTCGGCCGCTTGAGTCGAATTTTACACCCACTTGCGACAGCATTTTAACATTATCGGGGCGCCCAGATAGGACGCTTGTTAATGTTGTTCTGATATTATTGTGAAGCATCATCAGGGAGATATCGCCTATAAGAACTCCAACCTTGCCGGTTTCTTCAGTATAAGAAAATTGTGAATCTACAAATTCCTGGTATTCGTTATATTTAGCAACAAATTTATTTATTTGCGATTTTATTTGTGATCTATCTTCGTTGATAGTAATCTCGACAGGATCGCCTGTACTGATAGAGTTTAATTCAAGAGTTACGCCTTCGATTAAATCATCGATGGTATTTTCATAATGAGTGAACGTAATAGGCGAGCCGCCGTTTGAAGAACTGCCAAGCTGTACGATGGCATCCTGACCGTTCTGTATAGTTGGCGCAAAAGCCTGAACCTGGAAAGTATCGCCTGCCTGAAGAGCACCTTCGGTAAAATAGACGCTTAAACCGTCAGCTCCATCTCCAACTAAGGCAATATCCGTATCTGCCGTCGAGACGGTGATAGTGCCGCTGTTTGTGCCGTCGGTCCAGTCGATATCAATATCGCCGGCGCCAATAGTCTGCAGACCTGTTCCTCCTATGGTAAATGTGTAGGCTTTATTTTCGCTGCCTGTGTATGCCGCGCCTGTACTGGTTTGAGGGTTGGAGGAGGCGTTGCTTGACCATGACAATTTTTCAGTCCAATCGAATGCGGCTGAAAATTCGGGGGCAGTTCCGCCGCTTAAATTATAATTAACAGTGATTTGATTATCGGCTCCCGAGTCTTTCGCGGTTAGCACTAAACGGTATGGATTATGTTCGGAGCCGTCATTTATTATAGCCGCCGTGACTCTGGCGCTGGAGTTATTAATAGCATCCTTAAGCGTAGTAAGAGTATTATTGCTATCATCAATTGTAATAACTGTCGAGCTGTTATCGCCTAAGCTTATTTCGATGTCGCCCGTGCCGATACTTTCGGTTAGGGAGTACATTCCCGTACTGGCTATCTGGTGGCGAGTCGCCAGTTGTTCAACCGTAAGATAATAGGTTCCGGGGGCAGCGTCATTGGAGGCATTGATAGATATCACATTTTCATCTGAGGATACGGCTGATTTTGCATACCATAATTTTTCATCGGATAATATAGATGCCTGCGATTTTACCGACAGGAGCATTGCTTCAATTGAACCCCATGTTGACAGCTTGTTTGTGAACTCGGTTTGTCTTTGGGCGAAAACATTAATTCTCTGGCTTTCATACTTCATTATTGATTCGATAATTTCGGTAGTGTTCAAGCCTGATGCTATTCCGTCAATTGCGCCACTATAGCTCATAATACATTTCCTTTAAAATTCGGGGGCTATAAGAAGCCCCCGATTCTTATACGGTTTCATCATAAATGATCCCCAACAGATCATTTATTCTTTCCTTGAGTCTTAAAAATTCTTCAGGCGGTATTTGCCTGATTAGTTTATCAGTACCTTTTTCGAAGATTTTAATAATCAGTTCATCGGTTTTATCGTCAATTTCATATTTCAAATCGACCTGGAAGCTTTTAACGAATTTGTCAAAATCGCTAATAGCCTCCTGAACTAATTCTTTAACTTTCTTAGGGTCATCAGACAGTTTTACGCTTTTGTCCTTTTCAAGACTTTGGGTATTTTCACTGACCTGAGTTTTTATTTTATCTCTATGGACAGGGGTCTTTGGAGACACCCCACCCAGAGGCTGGTCTGCGCTTTTGCCAACCCTTTCAAGAGCCATCTGGGTAGTTATTTCACCATTCATTTGAATATCCCCTTTATAATGAGGAGAGCGTTAGAACGCCCTCCTCAAAAGATATGATTATCCGAATAGAGACAGTACGACCTGCGGTATCTGGTTGCCCTGAGCCAGCATCGCAGTACCAGCCTGCAATAGGATCTGTTGGCTGACAAAGGTTGACATCGTCGAAGCCATATCTGTATCGCGGATTGTGGATTCGGCTGCTGTCAGGTTCTGAGAGGCGATACGCAAGTTGGTCAAATTTGAAGCCAGGGTGTTTTTCTGGAATGAACCGAGATTACCTCTGATGTTGGTAACATCATTAATGGCTTTATCGATTACCAACAGCGCATCCTGCGCTCCCTGTGCCGTCATCACGTCGACCTCAGAAAGATTCGACCACATGGCATTGTTTGTTCCGCGGCCAAGTGTAGCGGCAGACAGATTATCAATACCTATTTTAACTGTCTGGCCATAGTTACCGCCGATCTGGAATACTAACGATCTATCGGTAGTATAGAGAGTTTCGGTGCCGCCATCTGATTTGAGGTCATAGTTTACCATGATTGATTGCGTACGGTCGGAGTTATAAACTCTGGATTCATTACCAGCTATAACAGTAGCGGATGTTCCGCCATCCAGCTGAACAGCATAAGTTCTGGCGTTAACTGTCATCAGCATATTGCCGACATTAATACCGCCCTCATAACCCTGCACTTTTTCAAAATTTACAGAGCCTCTGGTATCAGTATTGTCAGATGTATACAGGCTTACGCTGTTAGTATAAGTGGCGCTGTAGCCATAGCGAACTTCGTCAATAGTGTTGACAAAACCGTCGAAACGAACCTGAGCATCCATGCCCTTGTTTGACGACGTATCAGCTGTTAGACCAAGCACTTCGTAAGCGGTTGCATCGGTACTGACAGCCGCAGGAGCCCCGTCAAGCTTGATATAGAATGTCGACCCTTCATCCAAGCCGAAAAATTTCAGCCTTTGCTGGCCGCCGGCTGAGACAACAGTAGCTTGAATTCTTGCCGCCGCGCCAACGGAGGCATCGAATGTGCCGAAGTTTGCCGCCAGTGTAAGCGAAGCATTAAGTGTCGCTACCAAATTCGACAATGATGTGAATGTTACCGTACCGCCTGAAGCGATATCAATAGAAATAGCATTCTTAAGCTCGTTCGGGTTGCCATAACTTGATACTAAAGCGGTTAGAACGAACCGGCTGTCGGAGGTGCCGCGGTGATTAACATTAGACATTTCACCGCTAAGATCAGAATATAATGCGGCATTAATTGTCGAATTGGTGCATGATACATCACCTATCGCAAGAGAATACTGCGCTCCATTTTTAACGGTCTTGATTGCAATATTATCATTACCAGCAAGAGTTGTCAAAGAAGCCGCAACTTTACCTGCCAGATGAGCATTAGCGGCAATAGCGTTTTGAAGAGCGGCTTGAATATTACCAGCCATATCAGCGGTAGCCGCGCCAATGTTGTCTAAGTGGAATGTTATGGTTTGCATGCCGACCGGATTAGAGCCGACTTCCTGGTAGTTGATATTCCAGGTAAATGTTGCGGAAGTACCCGTTGTCCAGGCGTTTGTATCCCAGGAACCGATGACTTTAGCTTTAGCTTCAGTGGCATCGACAGCGGTATTTAGACTTAAGGTATTGCCCCAGGCATCGCGGAAATCAATGGCATCGCCAACTTTAGCTGCACCGGCGGAAGCCTGAACAACATCGATATTATGAACACCGTCAGAAAGGTTATAGGGTCCGGACACGTTTGTAAGACCTAAGGTTTCATTGTCGATAGAGGCGGTTGAGTCTGTCAACTGAGTAGCGGAGATGTTATGATTACCTTCAAGCAATTCAGAACCCGACAGAGTTAACATAGCGGTATTCTGAGAAGTAATACCCGATGTGTTTGACGCAGAGCCATCAAGCAAAGCCTTAGTGCCGAACTGGGTAGTTTTAGCGATACGAGTAATAGTGGAGATAGCGTTTGAGATTTCAGCCTGGTCGGCGGCCAACTGGTTAGTGTCGTTGAAACCTTCGTTAGCAGCATGAATTGATAATTCACGCATATTAACCAGCAGGTTGTTAATTTCATTTAAGGCGCCCTCAGCGGTTTGAATCATGTTGATTGAACCCTCTGAGTTCTGGATGGCGCGGTTTAAGCCGGCAACCTGAGCCCTGAACTGCTCGGAAATTACCAGACCGGCTGGATCATCGGCGGCTCTGTTAACACGAAAACCAGAAGACAGTTTTTCCATTGTGGAACTCATCTTACGAGTGGTGTTGGTTAAGTTTCTCCAGGCATCCAGAGCGGTGACGTTGTGATTAATTCTTAGTGCCATTTAAAATTCCTCCTTGAATTTTGTTGCAGACATCCTTTGTCTGTTTTAATCAGTTAGTTTTAAGTTTAAATACAGGGTGTTTTGTTTAGCCATACCTCCTTTTCATAAACTACATTTTAACTGAAAAAAGTTATCCTGTTTTCAATACTTATTTCGACAGAAACGGCAAAAAAGTTTAGCGATATGTGAAACAATTTGGATAAGCTTAACCTATTTAGCTGCAACGGGTTTAACAAAATCGTTCAATTCGTTCAGACGATTTCTTACTGTTTTATTAGACGCGTCTTTTAATAGAACGGTTTTATAGCCTAAAACGGCGGCTTGCATTTTCCCGAGATTAAGATAACAGTCTGACAGGCGAATCAAGGCGTCGATACTTGAGGGGTTGACTTTGAGATATACCTCATAATGTGAGATAGCCTTATTGTATTGTTTGATGTTATAATATAAATCGCCGATTGTCGCATGGACTTCATAGTCATCATATTTTTTAGAAAGGTAATGTTCGAGATATTCAATAGCCTCCGATGTTTTTTTCTGATTAATCAGGGTTATGCCGATATTTTTATAGCCGGCGACAAAATCGCTGTTTTCTTTCAGAGCAGCTTGATAGCATTCGACCGCTGAGGCATAATTTTTGGTTTTCAGATAGCAGTTACCGAGATTATTCAATATCTTGTAGTCATCCGGGCTTTGTTTATTTGAATCGATATAACTCTGCAAAGCGGTATCGAATTTGCCGAGCTTAAATAATACATCCCCTTTAGAGGCAAGAACCCGCGGCGATAAGGGCGATTTTTTCAGGCATTCATCAATATACTCAAGCAGTTCTTTCGGGCTTTTTTCGAGCGATTCGACTCCTATCATACCAATCACAGCAGATTTCTCATCGGGTTTAAGTTCTAAGACTTTATCGAAACAGTGGCGCGCCGTTTTGGAATCGTTTAAGTTTAGGCACGCCTCACCTTTAATCATCCAGATTTCCCAGTTTTCATGTTCGAAATTTACAGCCTTATCGCACTGTTCGATTGTTTTCTTATAATTGTTTTTCTCGCGATAGCATCGAGCCATTAAATAATGCATGTTTTCAAAATCATCTACATAACCTAAAGCCTTGTCAAAATATACCAGCGCTTGTTCATATTTCTCCTGGGAGAAATTTATAAAGCCCAGCGAATAATAGGCGACATGTTCGCTGGTCAGATTATTTAAAATGACTTTTATTTTATCTTTAAGGGGGGAATAAACGCTTTTTACTTTCAGGTATTTCAGGAAATATTTTTGGGCTTCGTCGTATTTTTTCATATCCATATACGCAAAGCCGAGATTGAACAGCGGGTCTAAGTAATCTTTGTTATATTCTAAGGCTTTATTGAATGTCTCAATAGCTTCCTCGTATCGCGCCAAGCCAACTAAGGCGCACCCTGCCTGGTCTAAAGCCATCATGTAAATCGGGCGTTTTTCCATATCGCTAAAACTTGTCTTATTGATAACGAATTCCGCATGTTTTAAGCATTCTTCACATTTTGATTCACCGCGGAAAAGCTGAGCCAGATTGAAATGCGCGAAAACATCATCAGGGGTTTCCTCGAGCTGTTTCAATAATAAGGCTTCCGTGCGTCTTGACTTTTTGTACATTTTTTCCTCGGAAAGCCCGTATCCGTGATGCATTACTCTAAAATCAGTTTGCTTTATCGAACCTGTCATTTTCAATTGATTATGAACGATGCCCTCATACTTAGTTCCTTTGTGGTTGCGAAACATTCTGGTTGAATGCAAATATCCTACGCGTCCTTTCTGAATTTTATTAAGTACAATAAAAGAAACGCCGTCTATGTCTTTGCGTTTGATAAGCATCTTGATTTTTTCATGTTCTTCCGGATAAAGTTCTTCATCGGCGTCAATTATCAATATCCAATCGCTTGCGGCGTAATTTATTGATTGGTTGCGGTGAAGCGAAAAATCGTTTTGCCATGGATGTTCGTATATTTTTGCGCCGTATTCGCGGGCGATATCCATAGTTCTATCGGTGGAGCCGGTATCGACTATTATTATTTCATCGACTAAATCCTTGATGGATTCCAAACAGCCGGGCAGGAAATTTTCCTCATTTTTAACTATCATGGCGGCTGATATTTTCTGCGGCTTGTCGTCGATTAGTTCGTTTAACCTATCGAGATTTTTACGGGCATATTCATTCTGCGGGTCTGCTTTGATTGTCAGTTCAAATTGATTCTTAGCGAGATCGGTCAGTCCCTGCTTTTCATAAATCACGCCGAGATTGTTTAAGGTATCGAAGTTATCCGGATGCTGAAGGAGGATTTCTTTGGCATGTTTTTCAGCAATTTCAAAGTTTTCTAATTGTCCCAAAATCATAACCCGGGCATTTTTCAGGGTCAGATAATCGGGGAATAGCTTAATGCCTTCTTCGATAATATCAAGGGCGCTGTCTTCTTTTTGATATTCAATAAACCGTTCTGCAAGTTCGACTCGATGAGGGTGATTATCAGGTTTAATATCCAGAGAACGTTTCATGTATTCCAGCGCCTGGTCTGTCTCGTTAAGTTTTAAAGCGGCCTCTCCCCCGATCCATAAAACTTCATCCAGCGATTTATAACTTTGCTTTAGATATTCATCGGTGTTGGGGTTTGTGTTGTTATGAAGCTTTTCAAATTCATCTGCATATTTTAGTGTTGTTTCGTAATCATCAATTCCCTTAGCCGCCATTATTTTGAAGAATATTAAATCGAGGTAAGTTCCTATTCGGTTTTGAGCCTTATCGATTATAGTATCGATGGCTTTGTAATCGCCAAGTTTCATGGAAGCCAACACCCATGAAAAATACACTTTAGCCGCTAATGAATTATCAGTATTGTTATCGAATTTGGAGGCTGCTTTTTTGCAATATAATACCGCTTTGCGGAAGTTGCCATTTTCAAATTTCCCGGCGATTTTCTCAATAAGCATATTTATAGTGTCGGGTTTCGGATTGTGAGATTTCGCCTTAATTTTTCTATTTTTTTTGCTCATTTAATTTACTCCGGTTCGTATTTATTTTATTCTCAGATTGAGTACTTTCAATTTTTTTTTGAAGGATTAATATTTCATCCAACTGATTATAGGTGTTGTTGAATGCGCCCGATGGTTTCTCTGTCATGCTTTTTCGCAGCGCAATAAATTCTTTGGCAAGTTTGGCGGCAATATTGAAATCATTTTTATTGATAGCCGCTATGAGTTCATAATATAGAGAATCAAGATTGTTGCCAAATTTACTTCGCGCCAAACAACATACTTTTTTAATATCGTAATAGTTGCTGTCTTCGAATAAAACTTTAATCCAGAGTTCAAAAGCTTTGGCGGCTTGTTTAAGGTTATTATCCGATAGCGCAATATTTGCGGCATGACGGCAGTTATCAACTGCTAACGAGTAGTTTTTCACTATAAAACTGTTGCTGGCAAGCTTATAAAATTTCTTGAAACCGAATTTGCTTATGCTGCCTTTTTTTAGATTGAACATATGGGAATCTCTTATCATATTTACCAAGCTGAGTAATATTATGTTTAACTATATGGTTTATATATTTATTGCTTTTTCCATTTTTCGGCGGCTTTTTCTTTTAACAATAGCATTACTATTTTTTACAGAAGTATGGGTTATATGGAAATTGCCGTGTTGTTTTCCTGTTCTAAGCCGTCCAATTCCCGGCACCTCAAATTGGCAGGAAAGGCGGTTTTTAAGTTGGCTTAAACGCTCGCTGTATTTCGGGCAATCATTGTCAATAGATTTGATTAATTTCAGCTTTTTCATAATAAACAGCAATTACACCCGGACAGCTGGTATATCTTCCTTAATTTTTTCAAATACCTCAAAAGGCCTGACATGAGCATAATCCGCCCAGACCCAAGCCGGCAGTTCCGGCATACCGGCAGGCTGAATGCGTGTAATTAAAAACAACCCGTCGCCGGCTTTGACCAAAACCCCGATTTCATTTAATATATCAACAACTGTTCCCGGCGCTATATCCTCGAATTCACTGTTAGTCATTTCAAAATGATGACCGCGCCAAATGGTTATTCTGCTTCCTTCGTAATTTGTATAAGCACCGTTTACGGGATGGGTTAATGACCTTACCAGATTATATATTTTGTTTGTGCTGTGATTCCAGTTGATATTCCCTGCAACCTTAATGTTATTAAAGTAAATTTCTTTTGATAACGGTTCGAGTATTTTGCCGCCATTTTTAATTTTATTTAGCAGTTTGAGAAGATGCCAATAATAATTAGCAAGGGTTTTTGTTTTAATCGAACGAACATCATCAAATATGTTAATTTCAACTTCGGAGAAGCTGATAACTTTAGATTGATTTTTTACCGTTTCTATTTGAGGATTATTTTTGTCATGTTCATTTGCGTATTCTAATATCAATTGGCTCTCAAATTGTGATTTGCCGTTATAAATATCAGCGGCTACATCGGTAAGAAATTCCTTAGCGTATTGACCTTTCAAGTTGCTGCCTAATACTGCAATCTTGGGGATAATCGGGATAGCCTGGTTGTCAGGCCATTCAAGTTTTATCAGGATATCTATTTGAGATATGTTTTTGGCATCACTTTTTAATGGAAGCTTAATTTGTCTGAAATCGAATTCGCCGGCCAGGGAATTAAAATCTGCAATATCAAGGGCTTTACCTGAATTCATTTCAGGTATTATTACAGCCGCCACATTAAAACCCGCTCGGCAAAGTTTTTCAAGGCAATAATAGACTGCTGACGTATTTCCGGCAAAAGCTATTTGCATCGATTTATTTTATACTTTATTTTAGATGTTTGCTTAATGTTATTAACTATTTAATTGTGTTTACGCTTTTTGTATTTTAAGCGATTTTTGAACAGGCGATTCTTGTTTAACAGGGTTATTGTTCGTCATTTCATTGACAAGTTCGGCAGAGTTCTTATTCGAAAGTTCTTTAAGAAAATTATACGCGTATTCTAAAGCAATATCATATTTGTTTTCATTCCAGAGGAGTTCGAATAAATTTAAGAATGCATCGTTAAATGTCGGAGTCGCTTCCAGCGCTTTCGAAAAACAATCCTGGCTTTTTTCGTTATCGCCTAAGGTAAAGTTGATAACTCCGAGATCGTTTAAAGCATGCGCATCAGTAGGATTTAGTTTTATAGTGTTCTCGAAGTCATGCTTTGCTTCCGAAAGACGGTTTTGCTGACTGTGAATTAATCCCAGATTAAAATGAGCATCAGCTTGAGCAGGATTTAATTCCAGTTCCTTTTTAAAATATCTCTCAGCGTTTATATAATCATTTTGTTTGGCGAATATAGTACCCAACAGATGAATAGCTTTAATATCATCTTTGTTTTCCCGGAGGTAATCCTGCAGTTTAATTTTAGCGTCATCATACTTTTGTTGGTTTAAAAGCTCAATAGCTTCATTAATAGCTTCATTAACAACAGGCGAATATTCTGCTTGTGAAAACCCGGATGACTGTTGGGTTTTTCCTCCGTCGCGGTCCACCTTAGGCGAAATACCCGACCTGCTAAGATTCTCGGTACTCATAAAAACCTCGTTTAGAATTTTAATAATTTTTCAAATACAATCCCGGTGTACTACAATTATTTATCGGGCAATAACAACTATTAATTATTATCGGCTTTTTCATAATTTAATTTACAATAAGATTGGCTCCATTATTTTGTATAGATGCCAGTCGGGTTTCCCCTTTAGTCAGAATCAGACCTGCTTACCTTTCCAATAAGTTTTTTCGCGGCAGTAACATCGATTTCATTGCCAGATCTTTCGGAAGTAACTTGCGGCAGCACAAGAAAAACTTAACAGTAGAGAACGCATTAAATTGCTAATAGGCTGAGAATAGTAATATCTTGAATTAAGCTGTTATTTTATTATCTGCTATTTTGTAGCGTATATCATAATCAGGATTATTTAGAATCAATTGAACGGCATTAAGATTTTTAGAATTTATTATAACAGGACCTTGCAAATTAATTGTCATATCTTCAGGATGCCCCCTGGGAACCGTAACAATTCCATACACATGGTAATCATTCTGGTTGTCAGATCCTTGCATCTGTCTGATATCAAAAGCGCTTATTTCTACGGAATAGTCGGGGCAAATTAATATTGGTTCAAGGATAACAAAACAGGCAATCGGATCATCTATGGATTGCAGCCACTTAAACGGTTCCGATTCGGGACGGGAGATAATAATATACCGCTGCAGGTCATTAAAGCCAAGAATAGGTCTGATAAAAGAAACAACATCGCTTTTGTTGTAGCTAATCTCTCCGAATTTGTCAGTATTAATTGTTGGCAACAATGCCTCCTATCGTAAAAAATCCATAAGCGATGGTTGAATTACTCTGGCGGCGGAAGCCAGAGCCGTTTGATAAATTATTTCGGCGTTAGCAAGTTCGGTTATAACTCGAATCATATCGGCATCCTCAACCTCCGAGAGCTGATTGGTTATCAGCAGTTCCTGATTCAGCATGTCTGTTTCGGCGCTTTCAGCTCTGATAACCCTCGAGCCAACGCTGGAACGCGAGATAAGGAGATTATCGAGAGCCTTAGTAAACACATCAAGAGTAACTTTAATCTCTTCGATATTGTTTCGAGTTAAGGCGTTTTCAAGTATTCTCACTGTTCCCAAAAGGTCGCTCGAACCAAAAATGCCCAGAGCCGAGGCGGTTCTTCCGCTATCAGCTTCGGTTATCATAAATGAACGGTCATCATACTGCGATTTGACCATGATACCGGTTCTATCATCATTAAGATAGGCTTTGGCGCCAATCCCCGAATTATTTATCATTTCCACTATATCTAAAATAGTGGCATTGGGGTCATCCTGAAGAGGCGACAGATCGATATCGACCTTTTTTACGCCGTTGTTAATTTGAATAACGCCAAGCTGTATACCGGCATTACTATTTAGCGATGCGAGTTTTGTGTGATAAGTTAGGCGGGGATTAGTATCATCGCCCAACAGGATATTATTTTCCGTACCCATCAGCAAGCCAAGGTCGTCGGCTAATGTTTCGCCAGCTGCAGATTCCAATACCTGTATATGGAGCGGCTGCAAATCAGTACCCTGCATAACTGCATTCACGGTGCCTTTAATACCCAAGTCGGCGGCGGTAGTTCCGTTTGAGAACTCATCGATTATTAAATCTCGCGGAATGGCGCTTGTGTCGGTAATAACGATTTTGTTGTCATCCGGGTCTATTGAAGCTGTAACATTCATTATACCAGCGGCAGGCAGCTGGGCATTGATAATATTAATAGCATCATTAAGGTCGGCAGCTCCCGAAAGATCAATATTAGCGGTGAGTGGTCCCGGAATGCCGGTAGAAATAGTAATATCCGTTCCAGCCGCCGTTGAAATGCCGCTGCCGCCATTCAGCATCGAAATCGGGGTGTTTAATGTCAAATGATGAGCAGTAGTGTCTTCCAACTGCAAGCCCGACCCGCTACCGGCAATAGAGGCGATTAAGTTGGGGATTGCGGTCGTAATGTTAATCTCATCGAGAATCTGCTGAATGTTATTAATATTGCCGCTTAAATCGACATCATACGAACCGTTTAAGGTATTAATAGTAATATGGCCGGCACCCATATTTACACCCGCACCGGCATTAAGTTCGGTAAGCCAGAGGTTGGGCTGCAAGCCCGGATTCAAGTCGAAATTTTCACCGAGGACGGTTACTCGTTTAGTCATAAACTCAGAACCGAACGAGTTTATGTTCAGATAAGAGTTTTTATCGGTTTCAATCATAATATCTTGGTAATCGCCCTGATAAATTATTCCGCCGTCAGCAGCAAGGATCGGGGGCAAATCCATTTTTGATCCGCCAAAAATATAATTTCCCTGATACTGTGAGTTTACCGCTTCTAACATCCTGCTGAAAATATCACTAACCGTTTCAGCCCCCGCGATTCGGGCAGCTTCATCATAGGTATCATTGCTTAATTGAACAGCAATATCATTAGCGTTAATAATCAGGTCGTTAATGCTGCTTAGAGCCATGTCGGAATACGACAGCCATGATTTGGAATGACGTATATTGGAATTAAACTGGGCAATATCAGACAGTCTGAACCGATAGTTCAAGTCATCGATTATCCCCAAGGGATCATCCGAGGGTCTATTAATCCGTCTTCCGGAGGAGGAAGCTGTTTGTAAATCCAACAATCGGGTAGTTGCCCTGGTAAGGTTGAACAATACCCTGTCAGACATCATTTTACTTGATACTCGCATGATTCATCTCCAGCTATATAAATTTATTATGCTCTTCTTCATTTTATCGGAACATTTTATTTTTTCTCTATTCGTTTAGCCTTTAAAATTTTAGCGACTTCAAACAAATCTTCTTTCAGCGCCAATGACGCAGATTTGTTTTCCTCTTGAATTCGCTTAAATACTTCCTCACGATGAATGGAGACTTTTTCAGGGGCAATTATTCCAAGTTTCACCTGATTGCCGGACATGGCAATAACAGTTACTTTAATATCGTTATCGATAGTAATCGATTCGCCTAACTTCCTTGTCAGGATTAACACTTCATACTCCTATTATATTTATTAACAATTAACTAACCCATATTATTTATAATGGTATTTAACGCATCATCCATAGCGGTTATCACTCTGGCCGCTGCTTCATAAGCATGTTCATATTTTATCATATTCGTCATTTCTTCATCAAGAGAAACACCCTCAAGAGATTGTTTGCTGTTTTCAATATGGAAGACTAGTGCTGTTTGATTTTCAGCCATGTTTAAAGCTTCATTCGTCTTGATGCCAATTATGCCAACTATAGAGTTGTAAAAATCGTTGATAGTTGCAGTGCCGTTATTCATAACAAGTTCATGTCTCAAGCCGGCAATTCTCAGGGCATTCGAGTTGTCGCCGGTTTCGCCATTTAAGGAGGCTGAGATATATCCCTCATCGGCAATAATCAAATCATCAAGCTTGATATCGGCGGCGCCTGTCGTATCAGGATCGAAAAAGCAAATATTAGTTTCGCCGTTTAAGCTGTAGCCGTCTTTATGCAGTTCATTAAGTTGTTCCACAAGCGATAGAGCCAGCTGGTCTAGTTCGGCAAGGCGTTCAGGCACTATTTCATCTCTTGTCTCGATATATCCGGCAAGTTTTCCGTTAACAATTTCCGGGCTAATCGGGGAATTGGCAAATTTAATATCATGAATCACCGTAGTGCCGGTATCTCTTACAGATAATTCGAGATTTGAAACCGTGTTGCCGTCAACAAAAGCCATAGAGCCGACAAATACCGTATAATTTCCGTTGGGCTGTTCCAAAACTTCTACATTGATATAATCAGATAGTTCATCCACCAGTAAGTCGCGGCGGTCGCGAAGGTCGTTAGCTTGATGGCCTGAAAGTTCGGCTGTTTGAATCGTTTCGTTCAAAGATGCCAGCTGATTGGCAATTTCATTGATATATTCGACGCTTTTTTGTATGTCATCGTCAATAGATTTCTGCAAATCAGTCATTTGATTATTCATTTGATGTAAGCCATTAATTAGCAGGTTTGCCTGTTCTCTAACAGCGGATCGAGCAGCCATGCTGTCCGGCGAGATTGATAAATCCTGCCACGAGTTCCAGAAATCTTCCAGCAGAGAGCCAAAGCCGTTATCGGATGGTTCAACGAAGATTCTTTCAACTTGCTCCCAACTATATGAAAGCGTTTGCCATCGTCCCATACGCTGCGTTTCCTGACGGAACTGTTCATCCAGAAAATACGACCGTATTCGCCGGACAGAGTCGACTTTCACACCGGTTCCGAATTGCATTCTATTGGAATCGAAAGGCTGAGTTGAAATCATCATTGCCTGCTGCCGCGTGAAGCCCGGCGTATTGACATTGGCAATATTATGGCCGTTAGTGTTAAGCGCATATTGCGCTGACAAAAGAGCTCTTCTCCCGATTTCAAGTCCGATATTTACACCATACATAATAATCTTCCTTAGACTGAATGGTTAATAATACTGCCCTCATAGACTCCAGTCTTGTTGGGCCCGGGTTTATTATAAATAGGCGAAGGACGGCCGTTGATAATTCTTATCGACTCGGAAATTAATTTTCGTGATTTGTCTATCAATATTTTATTCCGCATGCTTTTTTCTTCAATCCGTTTATGAGCATCAATGATAGACTCTCGCAATAATACTAATCGGTTGCTGGAGACATTATCCAGTTGGGGCAGCAAATCGCGCAAAGTTATGTTTTCTTCCTCGTTAAGATTACAATTCTTAATGTTTTCCTTTAAGATTAACATCCTTCTTTTTTCAAGATCATTAGCTTTGATGCTTAGCAGATCCAGTTCATTATCGGTTTTATTCAAATCGGCAATGTTTCTGCTAATTATCTGCTTATGCTGGTCATCAAGCAAAATGAGAAACTTATTAAATGTCTCAAGCTCCTGATCTAATATGTCCACCAGTTTTTTCATAGTTTCTTTCACCTATATTTTTATCGGGATTTTTTGAAATTCATTAACCCTTTTAGATTAGCCATGATATTGCTGACATATTTTTCAGTTTCCTCATAAGGAGGAATTCCATCATATTTATTAACAGCTTCTGTTCCTGCATTATAAGCCGCCAATGCTTTGCCCACATCGCCTTTGAATCTTTTCAATAGGGACGCTAAATATTTTACTCCGCCAAAGATGTTTTGTTTAATATCAAAGGGGTCTTTTACGCCAAGCATTTTAGCTGTTGGGTCCATTAGTTGCATCAGTCCCTTGGCTCCTTTGGAGGATACCGCATTAGGGTTGCCGCCCGATTCCTGCATCATAACAGCCGTAACCAGCTTGGGGTCGATTTTATTAATATTAGCCGCCTGAATTATTGTTTTGCTGATCAGGCTGATTTCATTGCCTTGCTTGTAAGTTTTATCTGTTTCGGTTTTAGTTTTTATAATTGGCTTATATGCGATTGATTTATCAAGCTGGTCTAATAGATTTCCGTTTTTATCGGAGGATATATTATCATTATAGCTTTTAAACAACATATCGCCAATACCGAGAGGGCTGGATTCAGCCATTTTATCCGCTAATCCTTCATCGAACATCTGCATGTATGTATCAGCGCCCAACCCCTCGCCGAAAAGCGAAGACTTTGAAGAAGCCGACCGCATGGTTTTCAACATGTAGAAAAGGAATAGAGACTCGAATTGCTGGCAGGCTTTTTTAAGTCTTACAATTCTTGCCTGCTTTTCTTTATCATCGATGACCCCGGTTTGCGGTCCCGAATAAACTTTATCTATCGCAGTGATAACCATTTTCTTAAATACCTATAAAATTACTAGCTCTGCTCTTAATGCCCCAATTGCTTTAAGGGCTTGAAAAATTGCAATAATATCCCTGGGAGTTGCGCCGATTTCATTAAGGGCAGCCGCCAGATTGCCAATATTGGCCTGGTTTTCAATATATAGTATTCGGGCTGGTTCCGCCTCAACATTAATTTCAGCTTCGCGTGTTAATACCGTTTTTCCCTGTGAAAAAGGTTCCGGCTGGGAAACAAGCGGTGTTGCCTTAATCTCAATATTGAGACTGCCGTGAGCCAGCATCACAGCTGAAATAGTTACGTTTTGTCCGGCGGCAATGGTGCCGGTTTTTTCATTGATAGCCACGCGCGCCGGCACATCCGGCTCAATTTCAAGTTTTTCCACTTCGGCAAAGAACCTAACCAGCTCGCCGGAGTTCTTCAATGAATCGGGAATAGTGATTTCAATATTAGCCTCATCGGAGGCATAAGCTTTAACATATTTGAACTTATTATTAATTGCGTTGGCCAGTCTATTGGCAGTTGTGAAATCCGGTATTTCCAGATGAAGCTTGACCGCGCCAATATTCTCATCACCGGCAATTTGCTTTTCGACTGTAGCGCCGTCGGGAATCCTGCCGACAAGAGTGTAATTATTACGAAACTGGTCGCCCATGCCTGTGCTGATATTAAAACCTCCGATTGAGATTGGCCCCTGAGAAACAGCATATACATCCCCCGAGGCATCCGCCAGCGGCGTGTATAAAAGCGTTCCTCCCTGAAGCGAGGTGGCATCGCCCATCGAGGAAACCATGACATCAACTCTTGAACCGCTTGACATATAAGGAGTGAGTTCGACAGTTACCATAACGGCGGCAACATTTTTAACTTTTACCTGTCCCGGATCGACAGTAACTCCCATTCTCTCCATCATATTAACAAGCGATTGAATCGTAAAGCGGGTAGATTTTGAATCGCCAGTTCCGTCAAGACCGACAACCAGTCCATACCCGAAAAGCGGCACGGTATTTTCCAATTGAAATCGCGAAATATCTTTAACGCGAACTTTACCAGCCGTTAAGCCAACGCTTAAAGATAGTATTAATATGACTACCACTATTGAATAAAAATATTTTCTCATATTAAAAAATCCAATTTAGAACTCTGGTTATAATTCCGGGACGCTGCCCTTCGGTAACGGTCCCCTTCCCTTTGGATGATATTTTTGCATCCGCTATCTGATATGAGTAAATCGTATTGTTATTGTTAATATCACGCGGTCTTACAACACCCGACAGGAAATATGTTTCTTCCTCATTATTAATTGTAACCACGCGGCTGCCTTCTATTACCAAGTCGCCGTTTTCCTTAGCGGCAATCACGGTTGCTGTCAGTTTTGCTCTAAGGGCTCCGTACTTTTCAGTTTGTCCTTGCCCGTCAAATTTTACTTCATTGCCGCCGGCAGCATCATACAAACGGACAAACTCAAACGGTCCGAGGCTGCCCGAGGCGTTCATTTTGGTATCGGTTTTTTTCTTGGTTGTGGTTTTAGCTTTGTTTACAGCTCGCGAATCCTCAACTATCAGCACTGTAAGCAGGTCGCCAACTTTGAAAGCCTTGATATCAGTATAGATTGAACGCTGCTTCGCCTCATTAGCCAAGGCCGGATTGAAAGCATTCAGGCAAATAATCATTATTAAACTAAGCGGTATTCTCATCAGGACTCCTTTATTTTAATGCCACAGTAGTCGAATCGATTATTTTAGCTCTAATAATTTTCTTTGAGCCAATATTGACTACTCGAATTATATCTCCAATACCGCCTCTTTGTCTGGCAATTCCATTGGCTGTGATTTTAATAGACCCTTTTTCAAAGATTATATTGACATTATCACCGGGTTTGACAATCGGTACGTTTTCAATCATGGCGGGATATATCATAGAACCGGCAGGAATATGCATCTTTGCCTGCATCCCATCCAATTTGGCTGGATCGACAATAGGCAGCATGCCTTTGTTAGTAATCAGCCTTTTATCCATTTTTAGCTCTTTAAATATCTCGCCGGCATTAACCTGTTCGGTTGTTGTCAGAGCCTCAACCATCAAAGAAACGCCAATCGATACCGGCACCGCTTTAATAAGATTATTGTCATTATAAACACCAAGAGTAAAAACCGTATTGCCAAGCGGTGAGTCTTTACCGATTCGAAATACTCGAACGCTATCGAATTCGTCTGGGAAAAGGTTCCAATTGATGCGTCTGAAATCGAATTGGTAATTGGCGTTTTCGACGCTGAAATTGATTTCGATATACGATGCTACAGCCTCCTCAACTCTTTCGGAAACCGTAGAACAAGTAATCGCTAAAGCTAATAATAAAGCTAACATCATATTCTACCGTTTAAGATTATTTGCAATTTGCGTCATCTCTTCCGAGGTTTGAATTGCCTTCGAGTTTATCTCGTAAGCCCGCTGAGCCACAATCATATTTACCATTTCCTCGACAATATCAACATTAGACATTTCGAGGTATCCCTGATTAATCCTGCCAAATCCCTCAACCGAAGGATTGCCAAGAATCGGATCGCCGGATGCCGATGAACCTGTATATAGATTATGTCCTATTGACCGCAAGCCGGCAGGATTTATAAATTTAGCCAGTTCAAACTGCCCCATTTCCTGCGGTTCGGCATCGCCGGGAATAAACACGGATAGAATGCCATCAGCCGAGATGCTTATATCGGCGGCATCGGCTGGAATGGTAATGTTCGGTTGAAGATAAAAGCCGTCACTGGTAACAACTTGGCCATCGGCACTTATCTTTAAGGCGCCGTCACGAGTGTAAGCCATCGTGCCATCCGGCATTAAAACCTGAAGGAATCCCTGTCCCTCGATTGCCAAATCGAGAGGATTGCCGCTTTGCTGAAGGCTTCCCATAGTAAATGATCTTTGAGTAGCGGCCGGACGAGTGCCATAGCCTACCTCAAGACTGACAGGAACTTTCGAACCTGCCGCTGATTCGGTTCCGGCGGCTCGGAGCCTTTGATAGAGGATATCCTGAAACTCGATTTTTGATTTTTTAAAGCCGACAGTATTAACATTCGACAGATTATTCGCGATAACATCGACATTCATCTGCTGGGCAACCATCCCCGATGCCGCAGTTCTCATTGCTTTAATCATGATTTTCTCCTTTATCTAACGCGACCTAATTCATTAACAGCTTTATTCAGTGTTTCGTCCTGGGTTTGAATAGCTTTCTGACCGGTTTCATACGCCCTGAATGAAATCATCATATCTACCATTTGATCGATTATATTTACATTTGACGATTCGACATATCCTTGAAGGACTTCATAATTGTCAGCTTTGACCGGTTTCACATTATCGGCGCCGGCAGTTAGATAGCCATAATCAGTTTTATTCAGGTTATATGGTTTGGCAAAATCGACTACCTTCATTTTAGCGATGGATTCTCCATCAGAAGAAACAAAGCCATCACTACTAATACTGATTTCATCACCCGATATATTTATAGGGCCGGCCTCGGAAAGAACCGGGTTGTTGTTGCCGTCAACTAATGTTCCCTCAGGCGTCAATGAGAATACGCCACAGCGCGTATAACGTTCGCCCGCAGGAGTCTGGACCACAAAAAAGCCGTCGCCGTTGATGGCAGTATCTAAAGAGCGTTCTGTTTTTTCAAGACTGCCCTGAGAATAGTCGATATAGACATCATCAACCATGGGTATTTCCCAATCGAGGTCGGTTACTAAGCCGTCTTCCGCTTTATTGAGTTCATGCAGGAATACGCTGTCTTTTTTAAATCCAACTGTTTTAGCATTAGCCATGTTGTTAGCAAAGACTTCCTGCTTCAACACGCGCGGCAGCATCCCGGAGCTTGATGTGTAAATTCCTTTAATCATAAAGATTCATCTCCTTATCTAATTATCCAGTTGTTAACTATGCAAACTTTATGCCTGATGGAAATAGAGAGCTATCCACCAGATGTGAAATTGTACGGTTTTTTAATATAACTATATGAATTATAATATGTTGGCTTTTATAGAAATACTGCAATTACATTGATTAAGCAATTTAGTCGGTGCACAGCAAATATAAAAAGGGGAATTTATATCACTTTATGCAGGGATAATATTTCCTGTTAATTTGATACGAATGTAACTTGGCCCTGGCTGATTTTTAGAGTGCAGTTTTTAAGCGTTTTGTTGAATTCTTTTTTGAGCAAACCGATTTGTACGGTTGTTCCCGGATAGACATTACCTGTAACAATTATTTTAGCATTTTTATTTTCATTAAGCTGACGGTTAATTTCTTCTTTGCGTTCCTCGAGTTTTATTGTCTGATTGGGTATACCATCGCGATGGTCTTTTAGTTGCTTGAGAGCGTCTTTTTGTTGTTTGCTAAGCTTGTTTTCTATCTCAAGCCGGACCAGGGAATACATGGTTTTGGAGATTTTTTCGGTATCATTATTGAGCCGTTCGATTTCTTCATCGATTTCATCCAGCTCTTTGACTAATTTAGAACTATAGCCAACTCTCACCAGCGTAGGAGTACCGAATTCAGAGCCAATAGTGCCCGCTTTAATAGTATTCACTGCAGTAATGCTTCCGCCGACAATGATTGCTTTATTGCCTTCAATTATTACACTATTTCCAGCGTGGATTGTGGCATTCATAGCGCCGCCCCCAACATGCACCTCATTGCCTGCTTCAATTGATTGATTTTCAACATATTTTACAAAGACATCTTCCTTAGCTTTAATAGTTCCCTTTCCGGAACCTACGAAGCCGCCTTTCGCAATAACAGAACCTCCGCAATTAATCTCGGCATCTTCAATATTTTTTCCAATTTCAATACTTCCCCCAGCCTTAATTGTAAAACCGGCTTTGACACCTCCGGAGATTTTAAGATTGCCAACGAAATCGATATTGCCTGTTGACATATCAACATCAGAATGAACAGAAAAGACATCATCTATTAATACCAAATTGTTAGCAAAGGAAATGGAGCCATCTTTAGAGGCAATTAATAAATCGGGGTCATCGGGTGAAATCTCAGTATTTTTACCTTTTGGCAATGCACGGTCTTTTCCCGGCTGGCCTTCGATTGTATTTCCAGCAACATCTGTGCCCGGTTTTCCTGGTTTAGTCGGTATCTTTTTAGCCAGCGGCTGACCCTTGACAGCATTTTTTATAATGTTTAGATCCTTGTAGTCAATGAAACCGTCATCGTCGACAGTAGGCGTTTTATCATTTGAGGTGTCAAACAGCAACTCAAATTCAGCATCATTGCCTTTTTCGGGAAGCGTACCCCGGGCAATTTCAAATGGTTTATCGAAAATCGGGTTGCCCGCAGCCAGACTTGATATTTTATCACTATTGATGCCGTGCTTCACGCCCGCTTCGTTCAAGACTGCTATCAGTTCGTTTTCCTCAAAGTTAAATGCTAAGTTTTTATCAGCCTTGCTGTCTTTTTCGAGAATCAAATGAGCATGCATTTTATCTGGCGATATATTTACAGTAAATATAAAATCCTTTTTTTTCACCTTTTGAGATGCGGCTGTTCCATTTTGAGTTTGTGCTGATTGTACCATAATTCTAACTACCTATTTTTAAATTGGCTGTTTTATTCTTTTTTGACGCTAATTGTCTCCAATAAGCCCTTTCGATAATTAAAGATATTTCATAACTTTTAAAAGGTTTGGTTACATACTCGTCAGCGCCGAGCATTAAAGCCTCTTTAACTGTGTAGGCATCGCCATAACCGGTCATCATAATCATAGCAGTATCAGGCCATTTCTGTTTGATGATTTTGAGAAGATCGAAACCGCTTATCTCTGGCATTTTAACATCAGATAGAACTATATCGAAGTCTGTATTTTCTAATTCCTCCAAAGCCTCTTTAGAAGATGCGGCTAATGATATTTGATAGCCTTCCTGTTCGAGAATTTTCAGAAGCAAATTTCGCATAAGGGCTTCATCATCTACAACTAATATCCTGATGTCATCTTTCATCCTGCTCTCCAAGTTGAAAATTAATTAATAGTGCTGCAGTTATATTATTCGAGTTAATATATATTTATAAATATATTAACTGCATTCTTTATAATATTTATCGATACTTAATCACTATAGTTTAATAAAATAATAGTGTTTCATTTCCTCAAATATAATTATCTATATAATATTTCATATTTAAATAACCCAAATATTATGCAATTTTGCGGCTTTTTTCAATAATATTAACTCCTTATTCAAACAACTAAATCAAGTTGAGTAACTTTAGTTATTTTTCGGCTTATTTCATCAAATGTGAATGGCTTCATTAAGAAATCGTCAATTCCATACTTGTTTATATCGATTCCGGCATCGGCAAGATTGACTCCTGCGGTCATTATCACAGGAGCATATTCTTGTTTTTCTCTGATATGGACAGCTAATTCTAATCCATTCATCTCGGGCATGCTCAAGTCAATAATGAACAAATCGAACTTACGATTAGCCATAAGTTTCATCGCTTCGATAGCGCTGTTTGCTTTAAATACTTCAAAGTCCAATTTTTCCAGCATGCTAGCGAATACATCAAGAATGTTCGGTTCATCATCAACAATCAATACAACAGGGTTCATATTAACCTCAGAAATCTCCCAGAGATTCCTGTTTTACTTTTTTAAGCATTTCCAAAATTTTTTGGCTGTCATTTAAAATCGTATTGAGTGAGTTTTCAATATTTGAGACTGTTTCGGAATCGTTTTTAATATCCATTTCCTCAGTTAGGATGTCTTTTTTCTGTCTTTCCGACTTAGCGGCGCGAAGGATATATCCCATGTTTTTTACAGCCAGAGTAGCTTGATTCACAAGCTGACCCAACTTATTGTTAACATCCGGCGCTATTTCCTTTCGAAACGACATCTTTGCGGCGGCCACAGCAATATTTAGCGCCAATACTTGAATCTGTTCTGATACAGATTCTACTGTTTTAATTAGATTTTCTCTATGTTCTGTCATAACTTATAAAGCTAAAAGCTCTTCCACTTTTTCTTTTAGTTCATTCAGATCATGCGATTTTACCAAGTAAGCATCCGCCAGCCATGAGGTGAAATCATTTTTATATGTTGAATATGCCGAATTTAAAATTACCGGCAGGCCTCTATGCTTACTTCTTATAGCATCTAAAACTTCAAGTCCGTCTGTTTCCTCCATTTTTATATCGAGAATAACTAAGTCGATATCATTGTTGCTGTCAACAGTTGAAAGAGCTGTGCTGCCATTCTCCGCCAAAAGAATATCATACCCATCATCAGCGAATTCTTTCTGGTATAATCTGCGAATTGCCGGTTCGTCATCAACTATTAAAATTTTTCTCATTAGGCCTCCTCATAAGCCGGAAGTTCGAGGTAGAATCTTTTTCCCTCATTATGAGCCGCTTCCAGCCCAATATTACCTCCATAATATTTTAGTATTTCCAAAGAGGTTAAAAACTCTCTCATTTTTTGATGGTTTCCCAAAGCATTAAAGCTTTTATATAAATCGGCGGCAAAATAGCCGTTTGATTCAATAGATTTAAAATATATTAGCGCTTTATTGCCTGATCTTGTTATTGTAAGAGAAATTTGATATTGCGGCGGTCTTATCATTAAGGCTTTTTTTAGAATAATCAACAGGGCTTGGCGGAGCAAGTCGGGGTCGACTTTAATCATCACCTGGTAATCAGAATGAACATCGAAGCCGGACTCATTTGGTTCTGACGAGCTTATAGAAAGAGCCGATTTCACCAGTTCGCCAAGGTTGCAAACACGGTCATCTTTGCTCTGATAATTCATTAAACTGGTAAAATTCTCCAACGCCTGTTCGATTCTTGAAACTTGGTCGATAATCATAGTCAGGTTTTCAAAATCATCATGATCCTTTGATTTTTTCTTTAGCATAAACTTTGAAAAGCCGCCGATGACTGTTAGCGGATTGCGGATTTCATGAGCTACCTGTCCTGCCATTTCAGACAGCACATTAAGTCTTTCAGCTTTAACGATATTTTCGCGGTTCATTAGGATTGTTTCATTAGCTTGTTTAAGCGCCTTAATTTTCTTTTCGAGATTTTTGTACAGCCTAAATTTTTCGATAGAGTCGCTGGCATACCTGGCAAAAATCTCCAGCAGATGGATATCATTATTTGTAATTTTTTTACGTGTAATAAAATTATCGGCAATCAGGACGCCTTGGAGGCATTCATTTCCAACCAACGGCACAACTGCCAGAGGTCCGGGGCCGATTTTCGAGTGAAGTTCTGGATATTCACCGTTGGCTAAAGTTATCTCATCGATAATAATCGATTTTTTCTCAATAGCATGTTTAGCGAAAACATTGTCTTTGTTGTCAAGATAAATGACCAGGTCTTTTATGAACTTGTTAAGAAAGGGACTCCCGGCATCTTCCTTTTTTAGCGCCTCGTCAAACATATGCTCAAGCGATAATTCACCGCTTGAAAGCTTTTGCCAAATTATTCCCGCTTCTTCTGGCGAGGAGGGACCATGAGCAAGCGCGCCTTTCAAACATTTTGGCTCATCACAGGTAAGAAGAATAAAAGCTCGATTAAATCCCAAACCGCTGCCGGCGGTAACTCCGATTAGAACGATTTTAAGAATATCTCTAAGATTATAAGCCCGATTGAAGGCACGTACGGCTTGAGTTATAAGCGACAGAATGAAAAGCTCGGATTCTATGGTTTTAAAAGCAGTATCCTGGCTGATATCATTATAGATTATGCCTATTATTCTATCATCACTTGGGATAGAACCAAAATAGACCGCTTGATTGGGGTTATCTTCATTATAAATCTGCGAGTTATTAGCGATTTCATAAAATCTGCCGGGAGTTTCAGGATTATCGAGATATTGACGAAGCATCGGGAAATAATCAACGATATTTTCACAACGCTGTAATATTTCCGCTGTTTTGCCATGAGATTCACACAGTCGTCCTTGATAATCGACAGTGAAATAATCGGCAATTGAACCGTTGGCCAGTATGGGAAAACCATTTTCCCTAACAGCATTGTCTTTTAGGAGATTAATCATGCATATCCATTTTTAACTGATTTATCCAGGTTGATAATTTTTCTGGAATCGCCCTTAATATAGTCCTCAACAACCAGTGAATCTAAATTTCGGAATTTTTCAGTAATTTGGGCAATAGCCGACGCTTCCTTATCAATAGCTTTCAGTCTTTTTGTTACAGACGGATTTGAGTTCTTCATTGTCATCAATAGGAACTGCGCATTGCCGACGATTATAGCTAACGGGTTGTTTATCTCATGATTTAACGTAGCCGCCATATCGGCAGCAGTCTGTTTCTTTTCAAGTTGGATTAATTTAGCTTGGGCTTGCTGCAATTTTTCATTGATTTCGGTAAGTTTATTATTTTTCTTTTCAAGCCGATATTCATAAATCATTCTCTCGATAGTAACCGCAGTTTCGGCGGCAATAATGCCGACAATCTGCATATCTCTTTCGCTGAAAGCATTAAGTTGATCATGGGCAAAATTTATTACGCCGATTAATTCGTCTTTAAATATCATAGGTATGGACATAAATGACCGCATGTTATTATTGTTATGATTTTTCCGCAGGTTATTCAGCACAACCGGTCTTTTTTCCTTGGCGACCCAGCCGGCAAAACCCATACCCATATCAAACTTAACAAAATCAATCAGATTGACGCTTCGGCCGACTTTTGCCATTTCAATAAGCTGGTCGGTTTCCATAGACACCAAAAACAGGGACGCGGATCTGTAGTCTATTACTTTAGTAATAAGTGTTAAAATTTTTTCGAACGTTTCTTCGTTCGATGGAGAAAGCTGAACTAAAGTGCTTATTTCATAAAGTATAGCTAGTTCTTTTTCGAGCTGACATACAGCATCAACTTTCTTTTTTCGCGGCACCTAACCCTCCTTGGTTAATATTTTGGAGCAGCTATTAATATGTTTTTCTCAAAAAGGGCATCTGCAACCATTTCTAAGAGAGTAGATATTTTAAAAGGTTTGTATACGATTCGATTTATTCCCATTTCTTTTAACGTTTTAATATCCTGATCGCTGGCATTTCCGGTAACTATCAGCATAGATACATCATTTTTCAATAACCGGATTTCCTGTATTAAATTGAAGCCTGATATTCCGGGCATAACAAAATCGAGCAATAAGATATCATATTCGCCGGACCGTAAATAGCTTAATGCCTCAACGCCGTTTGAAGCTGTGTAGATATCGCAGCCAAGATAGCGAGTCAAAGCTTTAGATATAATATCGCGAGACAATTTTTCATCATCAACCACCAATGCTTTATTAAACAATCCGAGTTTAGGTTGATGAGCTTTTTTATACATTTACTGTCTCTTGCCGATTTTTCCGGACTTATACATTTCGTCAGACACTAATTGAATCAATTTTTCTTCCGCCTTGTTTTCACAAAGAATGCGGCGTCCCTGCGACAGGTATAAAGCGCCGTCATGCGGGTTGTTTCTTAATATTTGATAAGATGTAGAACCGTCAATTTTAACCTGAAGGTTTTTTATCATAATCGGATTGTTTTTATTCTTATGATAAAGCTTAACCAAAGCTCCCAGCTTGAAGTTATTTTTATAGATATTAAAAACAAGCGGTATTTTAAGAAACGGCTGTTCTACAACCCAATGGCGTTCCGTTACATCAATCAATACAACAAAGCTATTATCAAGGGAAACATCCCAATGATCAAAATCATCGTGGGAACCTGCAATAGTATTAATCTGAACCTGTTCATTTTGAAAATATTTTTGAAGATGTCGGGAAAAAAGTCGACTGATTCTTGATAAGAAGTCAGGCTCGTATTTATCCTGATTAATATAGGCGATAATATCAATATCCGGCGCCGGTGTTTGTGAATCAACCTGACATGTGCCGGCAAGCAAAACTAATAATATTAACCATGTTATTGATTTCATAAATTGGCTTTCTGCTTTGTTCTTAAATCAACTTGCTGTTTATAAACAAATGCCACAATAAGTTCTTGAAGCGCATCATTGAAAAAATTAGTATCAGGCGGTAAAATCTCAGCTAAATTCCAGGGGATATATTTGGGCACACTTTCTTTCGACAGGAATTCTACTCCGACTAAGTGCTCGCTTTCCAGATTATCAGAGTTCGCTGATTGTTCCGCTCTTTTAACAACTCCGAGAATATTGCTTAAACGTTGATTGTCTTTCATCCAAAAGTTTAAAAGCAGGATATCATTCTGCTTGACAGGTTCGTCGACAGTTATCAGGATGCCGCCGGCAGAGATATTAAGCAGTTCGCCTTTTCTGTCGCCGCTAAAAGCGCCTTTATTATCCGCGCTGGAATCAAGGATTCTGAAAACTATATCGCCGGCTATGTCGATTCGGACGAACCTTCGTTTTTGAGACCTTTTAACTTCCGATACAGGCTTTAATGTGGTCATGTTTTCCCTGTCAGAATCAATAGCGGCAACTATGGCCGTAAAACCGTAGGAGGCATCAGGCCTGTTAAAAACAACCTCGATATTCTGTCCGGGACTCAATTCAAGGTCTCCTGATATTCTTATAGGGCATTCGACAGTTAACGCATCCTTATCTATATCTTCAATACGTGTAATGTAACAGGCAGCACTGTCGTCAATATCCAGTTTTAACTCCAGCCTTTCCCAAAGGTCTAGCATATCTATGGGTTTATTATTTTTATCCTTTTTCATTTTAAAGATCCTTCATGCTCTTTTTTATTTAATCTCGCCTGATCCATACCCATTTCGAGGAGTTTTTTAGCGAAGTTTAAAGTTGAGGCATCACCCTTTTTCCCCATAACCAATTCGCGTCCCATACGAACCATTTGATTAAAATATTGAGCGGCGTTTTTATGGTTTTTTGTTCTGCGTGAAAGCTCGCCTATTAAATAGGCCGCTTGAATCTGTTGAAGTCCATTGCTAATCTGGCCGCCCGACTCGTAAGATTTCTGGTAGTACTCATTAGCTTTAATCAGAGCATCGTTTTCTGAAAAAGGCACTTCATCCCAGCCTTTCTTAACTTCCGATAAAAAATCAAAATAGCCCGGATATTCAAAGAAAGACTGTTCAGATGTTGAGACCTGACCTTTCATGAGAGCTTTCTCGGCATCATTGAAAATATCCATAAGCTTGTCGCCAGCCTGTTTAAGGGGATTTAACGAATCGGTTATTTCACTTATAATCTTTTCAATTCGTTTTTTATACTCATCAGCTTCGGGAACATCTTCAAACTTCATAGTGAAATCATTATCAAGCAGTTCTTTTAAGCCCTGCACTTTATCAGCAAAATCCGGCAGCGTCTTACTGGCTTGGCCGGCAGAACCGCGCAGTTTTGCAAACAGGCCAACAGCAGCATTCGTCTGACTGCCGGCTTTGTCTTTATTGCCGCGGAACAGCCAGGCAATTCTTAGAAAGAATCTTCCTATATCAAGATAGGACGGCCTGGACACGAGTAATTCATCATAGATGCCAAGCAAGAATTTATTTACGGAAGATTCAAAGGGATATTTTGCGGTATCGATATGCAATCCCAACAGTTGAATAACGCCTCCGGCAACGGAATAATTTTTCAGATGTTTTTCTTTGATTGTCTGTAAACGATATGTTTTAAATGACGTATCATTTTGCCATTTTTTAAAGCTGTTATTAAATTCCCTTGTGTAAAAGCATTCTTTGCAAGTTGCCATAAAATACATCAAGGGGTCATGGGCTTGATATAACGGGTCTTGCCAAACTCTTCCTGTTGGACAAAAATCCGTGTCTTTGCCGCTTTCTGTATAGGAACCGGCTCGAATATTTTCAAACTTATTTTTTGTTTTGCACACAGGGCATTCAATAGTGCTATAAAAAAACGGTTCCTGATCTTTGCTCATAATGATTCACCTTTGTTATTTCATTAATTTCTATCGGCATAAGCTGTTTTTCCTGAATATGCAAACTTACCATTAAGCTTCGACTCCAATCATTCTCTTGCCTTTTCCGAGTTTTTCAGAGGCAATCAGCAAGTCAACTTCCGAACGCGAAATCCCCAGTTTTTTGCTAATCATATGAGGATTTTCTCCGCGTCTGATTAGAGTAAGCGCCTGGTTTTCTTTATTCGCGTTTGAAGATTCCTCAGAGACTTTGCGTACTGCTTCGCCATTATGTTTTTTCACATTTTTTTTCTGCTCCAGCTTTTCCGCAATTTCGGAAAGGCGATTTAGCGATTGATTAATTAGTTCAAGATTAGCATGCGCTTCGCTGGTTTGGAATTTTTCCTGTTTGCTAATTTTAATTATTATCAATATTGAAATAATTACGTTAAAAAGCATCAGCGCTGCGGCAAGCCAGGAAACAATCATATACATTATTCCTCCTTAAGCCAAGTAATCGACATTTTTAGAATGTTTTTCTTGGTCGTCATACGATTTATTTTGTTTGTCTTCTTTTTCTTGTTTTCGTTTTTTATCATTTTCTTGATTGTTCTTTTTTTGCTTTTCATCACGATGAATGGCGATTTCATCAGATTTAGGCAAATCGTTCACTTTGCTCTTGCTGTTGGCAACTTTTTTTTGCATCTCCTGCGCAAACTGTTTCTGCGCTTCTTCGGGACTTGACTTCTGAAGATGCTGTATTTTTTCTAAGAGCTGCGTTTTGGAAAGGTTGTCTTGCAAATCGACCGGCCTAACCATAACAACCTCCGGTCATCTTAGATACATTGGTAAATTTAGTCTTTAAAGAGCGAATTTATCTCGAATCATCTGTCTTAAACGCAAAACCGATTTGGTATGGATTTGGGATACTCTGGATTCTGAAATCAGCATAACTTCTCCAATTTCCTTGAGGGTTAATTCTTCATAGTAGTAAAGCGCAACAACCAAACGTTCCTGTTCTGAGAGGGAACTAATAGAATTAATCAAAAACGCTCTTAACTCCGAACGTTCGAGGTCATTTAGAACATTATTTACAGCTTCGTTTTGGATTGTTTCAATTCGAGGAACCTGCCGATTGTCGTCCTCGCGGCAAATTAGTTCATCAAGTGAAAGCAGGGAGGTACATGATACATCTCCGAGAGCCGACAACAAGTCTTTCATTGGGAGATTCATCTGTTTGGCCAGTTCTTTTTCGGAGGGCGACCTGCCTAATTCATTTTCGAGCGCAGTCATTGCTTTTTCGATATTTCTTGATTTAGCCCGAGTTGACCGCGGCACCCAATCCAAGGCTCTCAATTCATCCAAAATTGCACCGCGAATTCTAGGCACTGCATAGGTTTCAAATTTTACACCTCTTGCCGGGTCATAGTTATTAAACGCCTCGATTAGCCCTATTACACCGGTATTGACAAGGTCATTAAATTCCACCGATTTGGGAAATCCCAATGCCATTCGACTGGCTACATTTCTTACAAGTGGAAGATACTCCCTCAATAATTTGTCGCGGGTATAGGGATCTAACGTTTTCTTGTAATTTTCCCATACTACTTGAGTTGCCATAATAATATCCCTTATAAATCTAAACGTTATTATCCAATATATTTTATCGTCATTTGACTGGATGCTTTGTTAACTTCAATAACAATTAATTCTCTCCGTTTCATTTTGCAACTTGCCCTTTAAACGACAAATCCGGGCGAGATTTAAGAAATCAGACCGGGCCGGGCAATCATGTTGACTTAAGAAGAACGGCTGCTGCTCTAAAACCGATAGCGCGAGATGGCGGTCATCATGAATGAAGCCGGCATGATTGAATTTAAAATGCAGGAATTGACTGGTCAGAATATCAAACCTGGTTTCCAACGAAGCCGCCATGTCAGCTGAGTCGACTCGGTTAAACAGAATTCCGCATCTTTGGGCAAGCTCTTCACGATAAAGCGATCTCGCTAAGATATAAGCGCCGGCAATTGAGGTGGGTTCTGGCGTGCTCACAATCACTGGTATTTCAGACAAGCCCGCCAGCGTATATGGAATAGGCCCGACTCCGGTAGGACAGTCAAAAATCGCGAAATCGTTTCCCTGAACCACGCTGACTATCTCTGCCAGAAAGTCCTCCACATCCTTTTCGCCAAGTATTGTCGAACAATGCGCAATTGAGGAGCAATATAAATTAACATTATCGGTAAGGTTGAAATTATTCGAGCCATCGCTTTCACAATTTAGATTTCCCGAATTAGTCAGGTTAACCAAGTCTCCGCTGCCAACGTCAAGCAGAATAGTTTTCATACCCAGCGAACCAAGGCTTAGCGCCAGATTTAAAGCGATTACCGACTTGCCTACTCCGCCCTTGCCGGAAAGCAAGGCAATGCCTGTTACTTCTTCTATTGCCATATCCCCACAGCTTCCATTTCATACTTTGGTTCACTATTGTCGCTGGAATCATCAACAACGAGAGCGCCTGCTAAAGATTCGGGAAGCGCCGGACCAAACTGGCCGGGAATTTCACGCGAGCGGCACAGATAGGAAAGTTTCTTGCCCGAATTAACAACTGCAGTAACTACTCCGCCGCAAGCCTTTGTCTCATCCAGTTTGCTGACAAGGATTTTATTGATTCCGAACTCATTGAAAGAATCAAGCATATTAGCAACATCTTTGGCTGGCGTGGATGCAGGTATTACCAAATGAATTTCATGCGGTTTCGAGGCTCTGATTAGCGACAACAGTTCGCTGATTTCCTCATCGTTGTTTGGGCTAACTCCGGGAGTATCGATTAATATCAATCCTTGTTCCTGTGATTTTATAGCCATCGACAGCTCTTCCGGGGAATAAACGACCCCAAACGGACAGCCGATTATTCTACAGTATGATTTTACCTGTTGACTTGAATCGGCTCTGAAATTATCGGATGTGATAATAGCGATTCTGTCATTGCTTTCGATTTTATAATTCATAGCCAGCCGGGCTATGGCGGATGTTTTACCTGACCCGGTGGGACCGACAAACATCACTACAGTTTTGCCGTCTTTGTTTATCTTTATCGGCTCGCCCATAGGTATAATTGAACACAGCGTCTGTCTGATTTGCGCTTTTATCTCGGGCATTTCAAGGCTTAGCGGATTTTCTGTTTGGGCGAGACGGGATACAATAGATAGAGCCAGCTCCTCTGAGATATTTCTATTAACAAGCTCTCTGCCCGCTTCGAGCATATTGCCTGATAGATTGCCAAAGAAAGTTAAAGCGCGCTTACTTTCCGGTTTTTCCTCTTTTTTCTCCGCCATCGTATTTTTCAACTCGGCAAGCTGTTCAGACAAGCTGTTTAGCCTCTCTACAGTTATTGATTCGGACTGCATAGATTCCATCTCGTTCGCTATACTATTAGCGTTTTCAGATTCAATATCCGGAGACGGTTCGAATCTGGATTTTTTCTCCACTTCGACTGCAGCAGTTACCTCCACACCCTTAAGATTGCCGGGGCCGCCTGCTTTTCTGTTCATCCTGGTTTTCAGGATAACGGCCTGGTCGCCAAGTTCGCTTTTAACTTTGGCTAACGCCTCAGGCATACTGGGCGCGACAAATTTTTTAATTACCATCTGCTAACCTCACTGTTTTTATGCTTTCAACTTCTATTTCCGGGAGCAACTCATTATATGATATTACCGCCAGCGAAGACGCTATAGGCTTGATGAAACGCTTGAACACAAGCCTTATATTGGGCGATACCAAAAGCACAGGAGTATATCCCTGAGCCTGCATCTCCTCGGTTGCCTGAATAATAGCATCGTGAATTTGCTTGGCTATATCCGGCGGCAATGTTAACATTAAACCATGCTTAGTCGATTGGATTGATGACGCCACTTTCTGTTCTATGTCAGGATCGAGACTCATTACTGTCATACCACCGACAGAATTAAGATATAATTCTGTGATAGTGCGGCTTAAGCCGTGTCTTACATATTCCGTAAGGATGTCGGGTTCTTTTGTTGAGGCGACAAAATCGCTGATTGTTTCCAATATTGTTGGCAGGTCTTTAATAGGCACTCTTTCCTCAAGCAGGTTTTGCAAGACTTTTTGGATAACGCCATGATTGACCTGCCCCGGCACCAACTCATCGACTAAGGCGCTATTATCGGTTTTTATATTTTCTATCAAGTTTGATGTTTCCTGCCGAGTTATGAATTCTGCGGCGTTTGATTTTACAATCTCGGTTAAATGAGTAGCCAGCACTGAGACCGGTTCGACAACGGTATAACCACTCTTTTCAGCCAATGCTTTGGAACTTTCGCTAACCCATCTTGCCTCTAAACCAAAGGCGGGTTCTTTAACATCCTGTCCCTCTACCGGCTCGGTAATAAAACCGGGATTTATTGCCAGATACTGACCGGGGTAAAGTTCTGACGAGGCTACTTTATGGCCGCGGATTTTAATTTGATACTCATTTGGCTGAAGCTGAATATTATCCCTGATTCTAATCGGCGGCACTAAAAACCCCATATCGGCGGCAATCTGCCGTCGAATCATGCTGATACGATCGAGTAGATCATTGCCTTGGGAAATATCAACCAAAGGGATAAGAGCATAACCAATCTCAACTTCCATAGCATCCACTTTTAAATATTCTTCCATCTTTTCAGGGGGCGGCAGTTCCCTTGTTTCCTCGCCAGCCTCAGCGGTTTTCTCTTTTTTCTTCTTAGCCTGAATAGATGTATAAGCCAAAAAGCCGGTTACTCCGCCTAAAAGCATGAATGGAATGGTCGGCATACCGGGGATAATTCCAAAGAATGTTAAGATAAACGCCGCTACCATAATCGCCCTGGGCTGCGTGGTTAACTGGTGAGCTAAATCTTTGCCAAGGTTTGATTCTGAGGCGGCACGCGTAACAATAATACCGGCTGAGGTAGAAACGATAAGCGCAGGTATCTGAGTAACGAGACCGTCGCCTACTGTCAGGAGGGTATATGTTGTCAGGGCTTCGCCGATGGCCATTGAGTTTTGGACAACGCCGATAATGATACCGGCGATAATATTAATTAGCGTGATTAATATACCGGCAATAGCATCACCGCGAACGAATTTTGAGGCGCCATCCATTGCGCCGTAGAAATCCGCCTCTTTACTGATATCAAGCCGACGTTTTCTGGCTTCATCCTCGCTAATCAGGCCGGCATTTAAGTCTGCATCGATTGCCATCTGTTTGCCGGGCATAGCATCTAAGGTAAAACGCGCGCCAACTTCGGCAATTCTACCGGCGCCTTTGGTAATTACAACAAATTGAATAATCACTAAAATACAGAAGATGATAAAGCCAACGATATAATTGCCGCCAACTACGAAATTACCAAACGAGGAGATAACTTCGCCGGCATAAGCCTGACCGAGAATCAACCTGGTTGAGGCGACATTTAATGACAGCCTGAACAGTGTTATAATCAGAAGCATGCCAGGGAATACCGAGAGGTCAAGCGGCTTGGTGATATACATTGTTACCAGCAAAATCACTAACGAAATGGTGATATTGAGAGCCAGCATGAAATCTAAAAACTCTGGGGGCACCGGTAATATAAGTATGCCCAGTATGGCTACTACCAAAACCGCCAGAACGATATCCGAATGCTCGGTGAATTTTGCCAGCATCGGTTTTTCGGTTTTAGTCAAATCAGCCATTAGGCTTTACCTTTTAATTTGTAAACATACGCCAGTACCTCGGCAACCGCCTTATACAGCCTGGCGGGAACATACATGCCAATGTCAACAGCCTCAAACAGCGCTCTGGCTAATGGTTTATTTTCAACAACCGGGATTTTAAACTTTTTGGCTATATCTTTAATTCTCTCCGCCATAAGCCGTTCGCCCTTGGCTATTACTTTTGGCGCCGACATAGCCTGAGCATCATATTTTAAACCCACAGCAATATGGGTCGGGTTGGTAACCACGACATCCGCCTCTTCCACATCTTTGAGCATGCGGGCATGAGCCATTTCGCGCTGAATGCGTCTTATTCTCATTTTGATAAGAGGGTCGCCTTCGTATTGTTTATGCTCATCTTTAATTTCCTGTTTTGTCATCCGGAGATTTTTTTCAAAGTCATATTTTTGATAAGCGTAATCCAAAATTGCTAAAATCAGCAATACTCCGGCAGCCCTTAATACGATTTTTACGGCAATCTTCATGGCAAATATAAGAATTTGGACAATTTCCTGGTCGGCTAAGGGGATATAGTTGGCCATTTCGCCTTTATAGGTTATGTAAACAACATACGCTATTAGCGACACTTTTAATGTATCGCGAATAAGACTAAATAATGTCTTGGTCGAAAACATCCTTTTAAACCCTTTAATCACATCCAATTTATCAAATTTGGGTGAGAGTGACTCGGGGGTAATGCGTACGCCAACTTGAGCTATATTTATAAGAAGACCGGTTACCGTTAAAAGAATAAGCAAGGGGGCGAGCACTTTTACTAAAATTGAGCCATTTGCCATAAAGATTTCTTGGAATTTGTTAACGGTAATATCAATGCCGATCATATCAATATTGAAATAGAAAGCATTGACTAAGTTTGAATAGATGTAACTGGAAAAGATAACTAAACCAAGCATTCCCATAAATATTATAAATATGGAGTTAAGCTCCTGCGATTTGGCAACCTGGCCTTTTTTTCGCGACTCCTCTTTCTTTCGGGGAGTCGCCTGTTCAGTTTTTTCGTCTTTGCTTTTTTCTTCAGCCATAACTACGCCGGCCTTAAAGCCCAGATAAGGTTACTAAGGTTATTGTCCAATCCCTGTAAAAGCTTGGAAAACACATACCCGAATATAGGCAGTGATATTCCCAGCATTAACAGACCAAGACCTATTTTAAGAGGGAAACCGATAATAAAAATATTCATCTGGGGAACAGTACGCGCAATAATACCCAGAGAAATACTCAATAAAAACATGGTAACAATACATGGAGCGCCAAGTTTTATAGCCAAGGCGATAGTGTTAACCGAGGCTTTAATCATAAGCTCCGCTGAAGCATTGGAAAAGTTTATTTGTCCTAATGGTATCACCTGGAAACTTCCGGAAATAGCCGAAATCACCATGTGATGGCCATTAAGAGCTAAAAATATCAGCATCACGATAATAAACTGGAACTGTCCTATTATAGGAACCTGCTCCGATGAATTGGGATCTATAACATTAACGATGCCAAATCCCATCTGAAGGCCTATGATATTGCCGGCAAACTGAACGGCTAAAAATATCATTAATGAGATAAAACCAATAGCCAAACCAGCGGCAACCTCTTTTACGAGAACTGCTGTCATGCCAAATAATTCAGCGGGTAGATTAATAGGACGGGTTGGGATTGTTGGCAGTAAAATCAAACTGAAGATAATAATAAAACCGATTTTCGCCATTTTAGGTACATTTCGATGGCCAAAAACCGGAGCTACTGACATAATTCCGCCAACCCTCAACATTACCAACAAAAGCTTTTCAAATTCGAGCGCACTTAACTGCAAAAGCGACATTAAACACAATCCTCCTGTTCAGACATTGAGCAAAGCTTGTGCCCAACCATCAAACACAAACAGTTTATCTTATCGCCTTATGTATCTTTATGTTACGGCTGTTGTTTAAACCGTTAAAGAAAGCTGGAAATAATATTTGGAAAAATATTCCGGTAATTTTATGAAGCTTTTTCCAAACAGGATTTTATAATTAATGAAATTTAGGCACGATTTTATATTACATTTGTTGTCAGAAGTAACTTCTGACAACACCTTTCTTACGTCAGGTCCCCGCACCTGACAGCGCAGCATTGCTATAAATCGATATCATTACACATTTTTGTAAAAAAATAACCTCCCGGAAAAGTGAAGTATTAGCCAACGTTCGGCATCCAAATCCTCT
The DNA here is from genome assembly GCA_021159005.1 of Candidatus Zixiibacteriota bacterium. Taxonomy (NCBI): domain Bacteria; kingdom Pseudomonadati; phylum Candidatus Zixiibacteriota; species Candidatus Zixiibacteriota bacterium. The sequence continues at coordinate 57,960 of JAGGSN010000134.1, forward strand.
GTCAGTGGCTGGGGCAGTTAAATTGCATAACCATATAACGTGTTAACGCAGATATTATTCCTCTCTTGAGCGGGATTATGGTGGTTGGTGTATGTCCTCGTGCACCAACATTTTATTATTCCCTTCTTGAGAGGGGCCAGGGGTGTGTTTTTAACGCTATATATTCAATATAATTCTGGAAAATTTTTAATTTATTTACATTCAACTATAAAATCCGGAATTAATTGTTGGGTGTGATATAGAAATTTTAGGGGAATCCTATTTCACAATGTCTTGATTTGCAGTTATGATTTTATTATTATTATTAATGAAGCAGGAGGCGAAATGAAAGGTATCGTACTGGCGGGCGGTCTGGGCACACGGCTTTATCCGTTAACCAAGATTACGAATAAACATCTTTTGCCAGTTTATGATAAGCCGATGATTTTTTATCCTATTCAGACGCTCGTTAATGCCGGTATTAAGGATATTATGATTGTAACAGGCGGTAATAATGCCGGTGATTTTTTAAAGCTTTTGGGCAACGGCTCAGAGTTTGGGTTAGAACATCTGCATTTTACATATCAGGCGCAAGAGGGCGGTATTGCCGAGGCTATTGGTTTATGCGAATATTTTTCTGAAGGCAAAAATGTGATTATCGTTCTGGGCGATAATATTCTGGGTGGAAATATTATAGGCAGCGTAAATCGATATAAGAAGCAAAAAGAAGGGGCGATGATATTTTTAAAAAAGGTTAAAAATCCCCAAGAATATGGAGTCGCCGAATTTGAAAATCGAAAGATAGTTAAAATTGTTGAAAAACCTGTTCATCCTAAAAGCAATCTGGCTGTGATAGGAGTATATATTTATGATAGCCGGATATTCGATATTATAAAAACCCTCAAGCCCTCCAACCGTGGAGAACTGGAAATTACCGATGTCAATAATGCTTATATTCGCAAGGGTCTCATGTCGTACGCTATGCTTAATGGCGGCTGGGCTGATGCTGGCGAATCAATAGATGGCTACAATAATACTATAAATTTTGTCCGCAAATATGGCGCAAATAAACTTTAAATCAACACAGGCACATAAACTGCGTATGAAGAAGATGACCTGCATATATTATCCGCATAAACCCGAAACCACTTTTTGGAAAATAATAAATGATAATAAAAAAGACAAAACTTGAGGGCTTAGTTATAATAGAGCCGGAAGTGTTTCGCGATAATCGAGGATTTTTTACCGAAAGCTATTCAAAACGCACTCTAAAGAATTACGGCTTCATTTTCGATATGGTTCAGGATAACCACTCGCTGAGTTTCGAGGAAGGGACAATCAGGGGACTTCATTATCAGCTAAATCCTAAAGCGCAGACAAAAATAGTCAGGGCACTGAGAGGCTCATTTATGGATGTCGCTGTGGATATACGCAAAGGAAGCCCGACATTCGGCAAATGGGAAAGCATAATACTAACTGCCGAAAATATGAAACAGGTTATCATTCCCAAAGGGTTCGCGCATGGCATATGCACCACGGCACCCAATACTGAAGTGTTTTACAAGGTCGATCAGTTTTATAATTCTGAGTATGAGCGGGCAATTCGCTGGGATGATCCCGAGCTGGCGATTGACTGGCCATACGTCAAGTGCATTCTTTCCGACAAAGACCGCAAGGCGCCGTTTTTTCCCGAGGCGGAAATTAATTTTATTTATAAGGATACTCGATGAAAACAGTATTAGTAACCGGCGCCGGAGGGTATATCGGCAGTGTTCTTACACCGAAGCTTCTGCAAAAGGGTTATCATATTAAAGCAATTGACAGGTTTTTCTTTGGCCTTGAAAAGCTGAGTTCGCATGTCAATCTCGAAATCATAAGGGATGACTCCCGTCGATTGACCGACGACCATTTTAAAGATGTCGATTACGTTATTGACCTTGTCGCTCTCTCCAATGATCCTGCCAGCGAGATGTTTAGCGATGCCACTTGGGAGATAAATTATCAAAGCCGCGTAAACAACGCCAAGCGAGCAAAAAAAATGGGAGTTAAACGGTATATCCTGCCCTCAAGCTGCAGCATTTATGGTTTTACTGAGGATATTGTCGATGAGACTTCAAGAACGAATCCGCTTTCAACATATTCGAAAGCTAATAAAAAAGCGGAACAGGGCGTCCTTCCCTTAGCGGATGATAATTTCGCAGTGATTGTAATGAGGCAGGCTACTGTTTTTGGCTTTAGTCCGCGCATGAGATTTGACTTAGCTATAAACGGCATGACCTATGGCGCCTGGAAAACACATAAATTACCCCTTATGAGAGACGGGTCGCAATATCGGCCGATGGTGCATGTTCAAGATACTACGGATGTGATGCTGCTTTTGCTTGAACATGATTCAGATATGATAAGCGGCCAGATTTTTAATGTCGGAAGCGAGCAATGCAATTATCAGATTAGAAGCCTTGCCGGAATTGTATCGGATGTGGTAAGCAGAATGACTAACTCTAAGGTTGATATCGAATGGTACGGCGACCCCGACCATCGCAGTTATCGCGTTAATTTCAGCAAGATTGAAAAGACGCTCAACTGGCAAGCAAAGTATAGCGGCGAGAATGGAGTTGTTGAGATTGTAGAAGCATTAAAAAATGGGCAAACGGATAAAACATCAAAAACCATTACGCTTCAATGGTACAACGAATTAGTAAAATGGCATAAGATTATTAAGAGCGTGGAAAAATATGGCGGAATATTCGATATCGAATAGGAAGTATTAATTAATGAACTTTTTGCAAATAAATTTATTTATAGTCATCGCGAGGAGTGGAACGACGAAGCGGTCTCTGTATCCACATAGATTGCTTCGCTTTGCTCTCAATGACTTCTATTGGTGTTTTAAGAAAACCACAACTTTAAATCATTTTGCAAGTAGTTCTAATGAATAGAGTTCTTATTACCGGCGCTAGCGGCTTGCTTGGACAGTATTTAGTTAAACAGCTTATATTTGAAAAGCCCGACAATAAAACTCCGGATATATTAGCCATCGATTTAGCGGCAAATCCTTTTGAGAACTCCGGCAGATTGTCATATCATCAACTTGATTTAACCGGTTTTTCTTCTGTCAGAGCTATTATCTATGATTTCAAACCCGATTATATTTTTAACTGCGCCGCCTATAACAATGTCGATGACTGTGAAGTCAACTATAAGCTGGCAGATGATTTGAATACCGGTATTGTTGAAAATCTATTAAGCTGTTCGTTTAATAAGCTTATACATTTCTCATCGGATTATATTTTTTCCGGTCAAAACGGCCCCTATTCAGAGTTGGCAATTCCCGACCCTATTAATTATTATGGGTATACCAAACTTCAATCGGAAAAAATTCTTCAGGCTTCTAAGAAGAATTATCTTGTGATTCGCACCAATGTTCTATATGGCGATGGAATAAATCTGCGGCATAATTTTATCACCTGGCTGATTGATAGTTTGCGTACAGATAAAGAAATTAATGTCGTTACTGACCAGTTTAACAACCCTACTCATGCCGGTAATTTGGCAGGCGCGGCAATCGAGGCGGCGAAAATGGATTATTTCAAGGTTCTAAACATTGCCGGGGCAGATTATCTTTCGCGGTATGACATAGCGATAAAAACCGCCGAACATTTCAAACTTGATGCAAATTTGATAAAGCCTATAAAAACCGCCATGCTCGGTCAGATTGCCGAAAGACCGCATAAAGGAGGGTTTAATATCGATAAGGCTAAGAAGATTCTTAAAACAAGGCTTATTGGTTTGCCTGAGGGGTTGGAAATGATGAGGGATTATTTTGAGCGCAGGGGTTTCCGGTAATACTATCCTCCAAAAAGTAAACTTGCAGCGGGATTATTGAGCGCAGGGGTTTCCGCCTGAGGCGGATTGCCCTATTTCTACTTCTCATTGTGTGTCAAAGGGCGTATGCAATACGCCCCTACGCTCTGGTATTAAATAAGCTGCAATATTTTAAACACGCTTAACTGCAAAATTTGCTTTTATTCATCCAGAATAAACCTCGCATCAACAGCCTTAGACTGGCTGGCGTTTTTGCCGGCTATAAAAGGATTTATATCAATCGATTTAAACTGTGGGAAATCAGATACCAACTGAGATAACTTGAGAAGCGTTTGCTCTAGTACTTTTAGTTCGACTCCCGCAGCACCGCGGAAACCCTCAAGAAGCGGATAGCCTTTAACCAAACGCAGCATCTCATGCGCATCCTGCTCTGTCAGCGGGTGCGCTTTTAGGGAAACATCCTTTAATACCTCGACATGAATGCCGCCCAAGCCGAACATTATTAATGGCCCGAATGAGGGATCGTTATTCATACCCATAATTGTTTCGATGCCTCCGACTACCATCTGCTGAATGTATACTCCGGCAAATTCATCATCCACGCGGCTGAATTTTTTCTTCATGGCTTTGAAAGCGTTTACGGTTTCGCTTTTGGTTTGAAGATTGATAATCACACCGCCAACATCCGTTTTGTGCGAAACAGAGGGGTCGTTGATTTTCATAGCAATAGGGAATTTGATTTTTGTTAATGCTTTGGTTAATTCGGGCTGAGTTTTAGCAACTGCTGATTTCGGCACGCTGATGCCGTACGCCTTTAAAATCTGCATCGCCTCATCGCCGAGAATTGCCTTATAGCCATTTGCTTTTGCTGATTTTACAATTCGTTCTACCGTATTTTTTTTAACGGTAAATATTGGCGGTTTAGCCGCCGGTTTTTCGAGCATTTTTCTATACTCAGCCATTGCCGACAATGCCCTGACAGCGGATTCGGGAAACAGATAATCGGGGATACTATTTTCGTACAAAAGTTCGGCACCGGCGATACCATCCGGCGCGCCCATCAGGCATGAAAGCACGGTTTTTTTATTGCCGGATAGCTTAATTTTTTCAACAACTGAACTAATAACGGCTTTTGAATCGACGAGTATCGGCGGCACAAATATTACCAGTACACCATCGACATTTTTATCAGCCAATACAGCTTTAACCGCCGCCCCATAAGCATCCGGACCGCCTGAAGCGATAACATCGATAGGATTATTAACGGCGGCTACAGCTAAAAGATTTTCCCGCAGATATTCGATTGTCTTTTTCTCAAAGCGCGCCATTTTCAAGCCCAGACTTTCTATTGCATCGGTAGCCAGCACACCGGGACCGCCGGCATTGGTTATAACCGCGATTCTATCACCCTTTAGAAGCGGCTGGCTGTCAAATGCCTTGGCGATATCGAAAAGCTCGTCTATTGAAAGGGCGCGTATAATGCCGCACTGTTTGAATACGGCATCGGTAGCAGCATCGCCGCCGGCAAGTACGCCAGTGTGCGAACTGATAGCTTTAGCGCCTGCTTCGGTGCGTCCGGCCCTAACTGCGAAAACAGGCTTAGTGCGGGTGATTTTTTTGGCAAGGTTTATAAACTTTTCCGCCTGTTCGATATTTTCCAGATAAAGAAGTATCATCTCGGTGCGCGGGTCATCATAGCAATACTGCATCACATCGATATCGGAGATATCAGCCTTGTTGCCGATTGAGGCAAACAGCGAGAACCCGAGGTTGAGCTTGTTGGTGTAGTCAATAACCACCTCACCCAGAGCGCCCGATTGCGACATGAAAGCCACCTTGCCGCAAAGAGGATTCTGCTTGGAAAAAGTGCTGTTTAGCGAAAATTCAGGGTCGGTGTTAAGCACGCCGTAGCAATTGGGACCTACCATCCGCATATTGTATTTTTTCACAATCTCGATTAGCGTATTTTCCAACTCGATACCCTCGCCGCCTATCTCTTTGAATCCGGCTGTGATAGTTATTACGCCCTTAACACCCTTTTGACCGCACTGCTCAAGCGATGGTATAACGAAATTGCGGGGAACGACGATAATTGCCAAGTCGATTTCTTCCGGTATATCCATCACCGAGGGGTAGCATTGCAGCCAATCAATTTTATCGGCTTTGGGATTCACCGGAAATATTTTGCCTTTATATTCAAATCGCAGCAGGTTATTGACGATAACATTGCCGATTGAACCGGGCTTATTGGAGGCGCCGATTACGGCAATTGTTTTCGGTTTAAATATCGCATCAAGGTTTGTTGTCATCTTTAAATCTCCCATTTGAATTATTTTCAATTTCTGGAAGTTAAGTTGCGAGGATAGATTGGGCAAGGAATAATTTTATATGTTAGCGATTCTTAAGCCCTGATTTTGCAATAGAATTACAAATAAATTAATATATTTATTCGGAATTATGTTGAGCATTTAACATTAAAACACACCCTTAACCCCTCTCAAGAAGGGAATAATAGAATGTTCGTGCATGAGGATGTGTGTCGCCCACATAAATTATCATTATAGCGGTTATAACGTTGAGATTGCCGCGCTCCTCTCCTGCTTTCGACGTCCGTCTGAGGCGGAGCAATGATAAATTTTTACATTGTAGTATCGTATGCTAAAGTTTATTAATAATCAGGGCTAAGCTTATTTTCAAATTGACTTTACTCATTGATTATTTATTTTGAAGCTTGAATTGTATCATGAGTGTTGGGATATTTATGCATAATACGCCTTTTTCAATAGAATCGAAAATCGAAATCCTCGAAAGAAATACGCCTATTGCTATGGACTGCTTAGAGGAATGCACAGTTTGCCCGCGCGAATGTTTGGCAAATCGTATTGCCGGCGATACCGGCGAATGCGGAGTTCCTGCAAAGCTTATGATCTCATCGGCAAACCTTCATTATGGAGAAGAACCGCCAATATCCGGCACGAACGGTTCGGGAACGATATTTCTATCAGGCTGTAATCTTCATTGCGTATATTGCCAAAACTATCCTATCAGCCAATATCGCAATGGCGAATATTATTCATCCAAGCAGGCAGCGGCTAAGATGGTTGCGTTGGAAAAAAGGGGCGCGCATAACATCAATCTTGTTACCCCCTCTCATTATGTGCCATTATTAATGGAGGCGCTGCTTATAGCCTACAAATCCGGATTGACAGTTCCGATTGTATATAATTCATCAGGTTATGATTCAATTAAAATGCTTGAGCTGCTTGCCGGAGTTGTTGATATTTATATGCCCGATATGAGATATGCCGATTCCAAATATTCGAAAATTTACTCTGCTGTTGACGATTATCCCCAAGTCAACAGAGCCTCAATCAGAGAGATGCACCGACAGGTAGGCATCCTTGATGTTGTCAACGGTATTGCTGCGCGCGGATTGCTTATCAGGCATTTGGTTATGCCGGGCGGCGTTTCGGGGTCGGCAGAGATATTCAGGTTTGTTGCCGATGAGATATCGCAGGATACCTATATGGCGGTGATGAGTCAATATTTCCCGGCCTATAACGCCGGCAATTATCCGGAACTGTCCAAACGTCTGAAATTAGCCGAGTATAAAGATACTTTGCATAAATTTGAAGATGCGGGGCTTGCCAATGGCTACATTCAGCCTTTTACGGGATAGTTATTATATAGATATAGTATCAGATTATATTTTTAAAGGCGGTTTTTCTGTAAAGGAGATTTTTGTCTGAATGTCTATAAGTTTTCTTTATTTGGCGCAATTTCTTTTTGATTTTTCTGATATATCTGAAGCGGCCAAAACATAACAATCCAGGAATAGAATATTGGAAATATCCCTCCTTGCTGAATCAGCACGGAACCCTCGAAAAAGGATCGGGCAAATAATGATATTAGCGCTCCCAAGCTGGCGTAATTTAATACTTTTTGTTGAAATGTAAGTTCCGATTTCAAATTGAGCCTAATATATTTTCCTAATGATATAAAAAGATATATCAATAAAGGCAGAGCTAATATTCCAAGTTCCAACACCTTGCTTAAATATAAGTTGTGAGCGCTAGGGATATCCTTAAATACGTATTTTGTAAATACCGTAGGCAATTTGTCCATTAAATAGGCTTGTTGATTTCCAATACTAACACCAAAAATAAAATTTTCTTTTATTGTATTAATAGCCGAAGCCCAAATATCCATCCTGCCCGAAGTCATTTCCGTATCTATTCTTAAAATAAATTTGAGCAATTCTTGAAAAGTCGGATATACTATTAAGGCGATAATTATAATTAACAGAAAAGCCAAAACCGGTTTCCTAAGGCTTTTAAAAACCATAGACATAGAAAAAAGCGATAACATTACGCCAAGATATGCGGCCCTGGAATTGGACATAAGCAAACCCAACATTGATAGTATAAGTAAAACAAGTAATATTTTATTAAGCTTCGCCGGATATTTCATGACAACAAACACAAAAAGCACTGGTATCATGTAATTAAAATAATTACCCATTGTATTGGGATTGCCAAAAAAAGCGCAGTATCTAATAAATATTAATTGAAGAATTCCAATAAAACTCATGTTATTTATAATTGTAAACAGTATCATAATAACCGCGACAACTAAAGGAAACAGCACAAAAATAAATATTCTAATCGGGGATTTATTGTAGCTCCAATCATAGAACATAAAAATAAGCATCGTATAAAACACCAAGAGAACATTAGCTTTAATATTAACGCTACTAATATTAGCAATATCAGAAAGTATAACCAGCATCCAAAAAGCCGCAAAAAAGTAAATAATTTCCTTAGGAGGCAGATGGAATTTTCGGTTTGATAACAACAATGATAATAAAGATATAAAATATAACAAGGCTATAAGAAACCAGAAATATAGCGTAATATTCTCCGGCAGATACCCACATACGAAAGGCCATATTGCCAGCATTAAATAAACTATTATATCTATTTTTACTGCGGCAATTGCTATTATAATTATGCCTCCCATTATAATAAAGCTTGTATAATGATTATATGAAGAGATAAGGGATACTATTATTGACAACAGAACCGGTAAGATTATTAAACCCAAATAGGATTTATTTTTTATAAGGTAATCCATTATTACACTACTGCGCTAAAATTTTCTCATTAAAACCTATGGCATAACGATTCGCCGCTATTGCAAACATTTTTCATATTTTCAGCTTTCTATATAATATATCGAGGAATCTTTGTCATGATAAATATATCGCGAATTATTAAACATCAATTATTATTTCATATCGACGCAAAAACTACCATACAAAAGGGTAGTTGACAATATTCAATCAATAGATTATACATAATTTAAGATTATTGTGCCATTATGAGGAAAACAAAATGCCTATCGAACAAGATAAGAAAATAGAGACTCACAAAACGGTTCTTTCGGTAGTAATACCAGTGTTAAACGAGGAAGGAAATGTCGCTTATCTTTTAGAATCGCTTATAAAAGACATAAAGCAATTAGATGTTTCCTATGAGATAATTTTCATTGATGACGGCAGTTCCGACAAAACCTGGCACCTAATAACTGAAGCCTCGAAAAAGAACGCTCATATTAAAGGCATCTCTCTATCCCGAAATTTTGGCCATCAGAATGCAGTTTTTACCGGCCTTCATTACGCATCCGGGAAAGCTATAATAACGATGGATGGCGACTGTCAGCATCCGCCAGAGAAAATTGCCGAGTTGTATAATGCCTGGCAAAAGGGATTTAAAATCGTAAACACTAAAAGAATCGACAGCGAAGACTTCTCATTCATCAAGCGATTTACATCTCGTCTGTTTAATAAAATATTTTCCCTGCTTTCCGGTTTGCCTATGTCAAAAGGCTTATCTGATTTCAGGTTAATTGACAGGCAGGTGGTAGATGTTATTAAGGATATGCGTGATACCGACTTATTTTTCAGGGGTATAACACATTGGGTGGGATTTTCGGCAACTACAATCACATTTCAGGCCAATAAACGATATTCGGGTTCAACGAAATTCAGCTTGTGGAAATTGTTTAAATTCTCTATCTCCGCTATCCTCTCTTTTTCAATTGTTCCGCTAAAATTCAGTATATGGCTGGGGTTTATAACAAGCTTATTAGCCTTTGCCGAACTTGTTTATATTTTCATCCGATACATTCAGGGAATCTCGGTTCCGGGTTGGGCCTCCACGCTTACTGTGATTTCTTTCATGTTTGGAATGCTGTTCATATTACTTGGAATAATTGGGGCATATCTGGGAAATATCTTTGAAACATTGAAAAACAGGCCGCGATTCCTTATTCAGGATATGTCAGGTTTCATTGATGATAATGGTTAAATTAATAATAATCGTATTAATCGGCGCAATTAACCTCTATTTAACTTCCGATTTTAGCAAAATACCGGAATATTAACTTATGCTTACCGATAAAAGAACCGCTTCAGTATTATTGGTGTTTATATGTTCTTTGTGTTTTGGCCTGTTCTTCGGCTTAAATTATGGTATAAGCAATCAAAACACATATCTTATTCATGGGCTTAACTTATTCAATCCTGACTTGTTAGCAAATGACTGGCTGACAAGCGAAACCACCGACTATAATCCGTTTTTTTCCTATTTAGTCATGCTGCTCTATAGCCTTAATTCGGGCGGCTGGGCATTTGGCATTATCAATGTAATCTCTTTAATGCTGGGCAGTATCCTGATTTATAAGATTATGGCAGTTGTTTTGAAAGATAGATTTCTCCTTCCCGTCTATCTGCTTTTAATGGCGATTATAACAATTACCAAGACATTCAGCGTATCGGGAAGTTATATTTTCTGCGGCATATTGCAGCCATCAACAATAGGAAGCTTAGGATTTTTAGCCGCTTTTTTGTATTTTATCAGGAAACAATATGCTTTATCCGGTATTTATCTTGCGTTGGGGGGAATTTTTCATGCAAATTTTTTAGTATTGGGTTTTCCTGTTTTTTTCATAGCTCATTTATTAATAGGCAGGCATAAACTTGGGATTCGTCTTCTAAAACAGCTCGGCTTTTCAGTAATTAGCCTTATGCCTTTAATGCCATTGATAATCAGCTCGGCTGGTTCTCCCGATTCGGAAATAGCAAGGAGGATTTTGTTTGAAATAAGATCGCCACATCATTATATGCCATCACATTTTTATAAAGACTTTGTCGAATTCAGCGGCTGGCTATTAATGGGTCTGGCAATCGGCTGGAAATTATTCTTGCGCAAAAGCGAATGGCTCAACTTTAAAATTCTTTTAATCTCGATGCTGTTCCTGACAATAATCGCCACGCTTTTAACCAGTGTTGTTTATATACCCCTGGCAGCTCAGCTGTATTTCTGGCGTTTAGCTCCTTTCGTGATTTTATTCATTCAGATTATTATCAGCGCCGGGTGCATTATGTATCTTATGGAATCGCAGTCGGCGCAGGCAATTTCAAAGACAGCGTTAGCATCAATTACGGCTGGTTTTGGTTTGGTTAATTTATTCTATGTGCATCATGGCAAATATCAGTTTTTATTAATATTGCTGCTGAGTATCATGTTTAAATTAATTCTACGATTAAAATCATACAAACAGTTTTCAGATAAGATATTAATCAATATCGTGCTGATTTTTTCACTCGTAGTTTGGGTTATCGGCGGTCTGATGCCTTTAAAGGATGCCCCTAAATGGTCGAGTTTGATTAGCGGGTTTTCAATCAATGAGACCGAATTATATAATTGGGCTTCGCATACGAAAGTCGATGCTGTTTTTCTGGTCCCGCCCGATTTGAATAATTTCCGTCTGAATGCGCAGAGAGCCATAGTAGTCGATTGGAAATCGCATCCGATTTTATCAAGCGAGTTGATTGCCTGGTATCATAGAATCGAGACTGTTTCGGGCATTGAAAAGGTGTCCTGTTTGCCTGAGGCTGCGGCCGGCTACAATAATATCGATGATGAGCGATTGACTATGCTCAGGGCTGAATATCAGCCCAATTATATTGTTCTGCACAAGGGTTATGGATATGATTTTTCAGATGATTATGAACTGGTTTTTGAGAATGATGGGTTTGTGGTGTTGAAACTCAAATAGGCAGGGCTTTCCGATGCGGCGGATTGCCCTGCTGCTTGCTATTTCAACGGCGCTTTCAACAGATGAATATCATCAATCCAAATTGTGCCTTTACCGTTTATAACGACATTAAGCTTTACATAATCGGGATTTTCGCCCTTTTTCAAGAAGAAAAATGTTTCCTCGGTCGACCAATCGTTGTTACCCGATAAAGGCGTTTGCAAATCTTTTGAGAAAAACTCGCCCTTACCGGGAAAACCGCAATACATCTCTAAATATGCCTGCCCCTCGATATTTTCGGAACGCATGCTGGCTCGATATATCAATCGTGCATCCTCGATATCGATAGCGCTGTTTCGATAGAGTTCGATTACAGTCGAAGTGTCGCACGAAATTCGGATAGAACCATTGCCATCGCTGGAAACTTGCGCGTCAAATTCGATGCCTGTCTGGGTGATGATTCCCTCAAGGCTTGATATCGGATACTGAGCCAGTTCGATTGTTTGGGCTGGCTTTTCCGAACAACTGACAGTCAATGCCAGAATGGCAATGCCTGTGATTATCCATCTTGTCATAATATCTCCCTTGTTTATTATGATAGTTATTATCCCGTATCTTATAAATTATCGGATTATAAGAGGGATAGTTTAATTTCTATCTATGGGGAAACTATGAATAAAATACCCAACTGTGCCAGGATTTTGCCAGGGCGCCCCATTTCCGCCCAAAGCGGGAGCGGGCTGCCTCAGAATACAGGAAAATGCTTGCCTGGTAATTTATTCCATAATGTTTTATCAACATTCTGATATCGATTGATAGTTATGAATTTTGAAGTTTGGCAGCTTTTATAAAGGTATTCCACCCCCGCTTGAGGCGGGGGATGGGGCACCCCTCAATAGAGTTTAACGCTACTCCAACCCCGCCTTGCCCTTAATCTTATCAACCGGATATTTTTTATCATTGATGACAATCTTTTCATCAATAGCCTTGAGCAGATCGAAATCCAGCATCTGCGATAAACGTATGGCATATATCATCACATCGGCAATCTCTTCCTGCGCCGCTTGCCTTTGAGCAGGTGAGAGGCTCTCAAGTTTCGATTGCCATAGCGTCAGCCATTGGAATATCTCCATCAACTCAGCCGCCTCGATAGATAATGCCATACTCAGGTTTTTCGGATTATGAAACTGTTCCCAATCCCTTTCATTGCTGAAATCGGCAATACGTTTGGATAGGCTCTCAAAATAGCTGTCATTTTTGCTCATTTAAAAATCCTTCAATAGCCTTAATCGTTAAATCCAAATGCTCTTTTCGATGAGCATAACTTACGAACCATGCCTCATATCCGGAGGGCGGAATATATACGCCCTGTTTCAACAGCGAATGGAAAAACTTGGCGTATTTATTCATGTCGCACTTATTGATAGTATCAAAATCGATAACATCATTATCGGTAAAAAACAAAGTGAACAGGCTTTCCGCCTGATTGATTTTGGCTGGCATATCATATTGTTCACAAAGCTTTGATATTTTGCCGGTGAGGTCATCGGCATACTGTTTTATCTGCCTATAAATATTGATATTGCTCAGTTCTTTTAGGACGGCAATTCCGGCGACAGTCGAAAGCGGATTGCCCGAAAGAGTACCTGCCTGATAGACAGCGCCCAATGGCGCCAGGTTATCCATGATTTCCTGCTTGCCGCCGACTGCGCCAATCGGCATGCCGCCGCCCAGAATTTTCCCAAGGCAAACAAGATCGGGTTTGATGTCATAATACTCAGCCGCGCCGCCCGGCGCTATACGGAAACCAGTGATTACCTCATCAAAGATTAATACACTGCCATGTCGCTTGGTTAACTCGCGCAGTTTCTCAAGGAAACCGGGCACAGGCGGTATGACGCCCATATTAGCGGCTATCGGTTCGACTATGACTCCCGCTATCTGTGTGTTGAACTCCTTGAAACAACTCTCTACTGCATCAATATTATTATAGGGAATGGATAGAGTGGCTTTGGTTATTCTATCCGGGATGCCATTGCTTGCCGGTATGCCGCCGGCTGCCAGCCCTGAACCTGCCTTAATCAGAAACGAATCAGAATGGCCATGATAGCCGCCATCGAACTTGATTATAATATCTCTGCCGGCTGCGCCTCTGGCTAATCGGGCTGCGGTCATACATGCCTCGGTGCCGGAACTTACCAAGCGGATTTTCTCTGCCCAGGGCATCCGTTCATTTACAATCAGGGCTAATGTTAGTTCGTCTTCAGTCGGCGCGCCGAATGATGTTCCCGAATCGGCTTTGCTCTTAACCGCCTTAACAACCTGCTTATGGGCATGCCCCAATATCAACGGACCCCACGACATGACATAATCGACATAGCGATTGCCATCGACATCATACAGCCATGCCCCTTCGCCTTTATCAACGATAAACGGGCTGCCGCCAACCGATTTGAATGCCCTTACCGGACTGTTTACACCGCCGGGTATGAGCTTGGATGATTGCGTGAATATCTCAGATGACTTGCTGTTTGGCTTTTTATTACTCATTATTAAATACCCTTATCTGTTTACTAAACGCAATTACATTCCTGCAGAGCAACAAAAATGGCTTATGCAATAAGCCCCTACAATGTTGACAGAGTTAATTTGTTGTTTGCTCCTGCGAGTAGGGTCGTATTGCAATATGCCCCTACGCGACATACTTGCAGCATAATGCGTATTCATCAAATAATTTCTCATCATCGCATATCTTAGCTAAGCCAGCCAACTGCCTCGACTGCATGATATGATATTATAATATCCGTACCCGCGCGTTTGATAGATGTTAATATCTCAAGCGTGAGAAGTTTTTCATCGACAGCGCCAGCTTGGGCAGCAAACTTCACCATAGAATATTCGCCGCTGACATTATAGGCAGCAATAGGAACATCGAATCTGTTTTTAGCTTTAGCGATTATATCAAGATACGAAAGCGCCGGTTTAACCATGACAATATCGGCGCCCTCGTCGATATCGAGGCTTATCTCTTTAAGCGCTTCGGTTGTGTTCGATGGGTCCATCTGGTAGCTTTTTCTATCGCCAAACTGCGGAGCCGAACCTGCCGCTTCTCTAAACGGTCCATAAAAAGCCGAGCAATACTTTGCCGAGTATGACATGATAGCGATATCCTTATAACCGCCATCATCTAAGCCATGACGGATTGCCTGCACTCTGCCATCCATCATATCCGAGGGGGCGACTATATCAGCGCCGGCTTTGGCAAAACTTACCGACTGCTTAGCCAGATTTTTAATCGTAGCGTCATTATCGACAACGCCATTCTTTATGATGCCGCAATGGCCATGGTCGGTATATTCGCAAAAGCAAACATCGGCGATTATTAATATTTCCGGATTTTTATCTTTAATCTCTCTGATTGCCTGTTGTACTATGCTATCATCTTTTAATGATGCCGAACCTGCGGCATCTTTTTCCGCCGGTATGCCGAAAAGCAGAACACCCGGAATGCCAAGCTCGAACGCCCGTTTCGCCTCGACTCCTGCCTCTTTAACCGGATACCGGAATATCCCCGGCATAGACTCAATCGGTTCGGGTTTGCTTATCGTTTCGCTTATAAAAATCGGATATATAAAATCCGAGGGAGAAATTGCGGTCTCGCGCACTAATCGGCGTATAGCCTCGCTTTTTCTAAGCCTTCTGGGTCGGTTTGATGGAAAGCTCATTTCACGCCCTCCTTTGCTTTGTAATATGCTAAAAGTTCGTTTATAATTCCCGGTATATTATGCTCTTTCGCCTCGGCTGCAACATGAATATCATGCGACTTGATAATTTTCGATGTTGATGGACCAATGGAAACTGTAACGGCATCCGTTATCAGCTTATCTATTTCATCTTTATTCAAAATATTGCAGAATCCCTTAACAGTAGAACCACTGGTGAATATTATAACATCAGGCGGATAATTAAAAAGCTTCTCCTTGAATCCCTCCAACCATTCGGGATAATATGTGTTATAAGTCTGTATCGGGATAACATTCGCGTCGGTATCGATTAGTGTCTTTTCGACAGTGTCATCAGCAAGGTTTCCCCTGATGCGTACGATTGTCGAGCCTTTGAGATTGAAGCTGTCAGCCATCTGCTTGGCTAAGGATTCGACAGTGGCTTTCGAGGGGATAAAATCAGCTTTAATATTAAACGTTTTCAATGCCCGCGCAGTGCCATAACCAACTGCAGCAATTTTGAAACCGGCCAGACAGCGGATGTCGGCATCGCGGGATACAAGCTGATTAATAAAATACCGCACACCATTTTCGCTTGTAAATATCAGCCAATTATCGATAGAACCGGAGCTATGCTTAATATCATCAAACGCCGTCCAGCCCTTCAGGTCGACATGCTCCGAGGTGGCAATTGTCGGATAGGGCATAACCTCCGCGCCGATTTCCCTCAGCGATACATACATAGCCTGCGCCTGGTCTGCGGGACGGGTTACCATAATCCGGATACCGGATAGCGGCTTATGACTGAACCAGTCAAGCTCATTCTGAAATCCGACAACATCTCCAATAACGAATATGGCGGGCGGGTTGATATTCATCCGTTTTGCCTTAGCCGGCAATTCATGCAATGATGAAACAACTATTTTTTGCGATGGCAGAGTTCCCCGCTCAATCACTGCGGCGGGTGTTTCGGGAGACAAGCCGTTTTCTATCAGCGCTGCGGCAATGTTTTCAAATTCTCGAACACCCATGTATATTACTAATGTGCCGTTCTTAGCTTTGGCAAGATGTTCCCAAGGTACTGATGTAGTTTCTTTTTCTTTAGCTTTATGACCTGTGGCAAATACAACATATGATGCCTTACTCCGTTCAGTGCAGGGTATCCCGCTATAGGCGGGCACGGCAACACCGGCGGTTACGCCGGGGACTATCTCATACTTGATGCCGTTATCATGCAGATACTTTGCTTCCTCGCCGCCGCGGCCGAAGGTAAACGGGTCGCCGCCTTTGAGACGAGCTACAGTTTTTCCATCACGGGCAAAATCAGTTAGAAGTCGGTTTATATCCTTTTGAGGAAGCGAATGTTTGCCCTCTATTTTGCCGACATACTTCTTCTCGATATGTTCTGGCAATGAAACAACAATTTCGGAGGGCACAAGATTATCATATACGACTATATTACAGCTATTTAACAGCTCTTTGCCGCGAACCGTGATAAGCCCCGGATCACCAGGTCCGGCACCTATAAGATATACCGTTCCTGTTTTAATCGCATCAGCCATCGATTAAAGCTATCGCTCCCTGCTTAATTAAACTGTTCATTACTTTATCTACAAGCAATTCATTTGAGAGTTCGGCGGTGATTTTATCAGAAGCATCAAGCCGCTTACTGCCGTTTTTGTTAAAAATAACCGCTTTCAGCCAAACTTCATTTATATCGCAATAGGCAATTCCCCCGATAGCGGTAGAACAACCGGCGTTTAATTTTTTCAGGAGCAGTCTTTCAATGTTTAGACAGCGATGTGCCTGTTCATCGTTTAAAAGGCTGACTATTTCTTTAATATTTTTATCATCGCATCTTATCTGCACCGCTAATGCTCCCTGTCCGGGCGCTGGTATGAATATATCCGGCGATAGTATCTCAGTTGTTTCATCATCAAAACCAAGCCGATACAGTCCGGCGCGCGCCGCTATTAAAGCATCATAACCGCTAAGTGAAAGCTTGCTAAGACGAGTTTCGATATTGCCTCTTATATCGCGCACTATAAGGTCGGAACGCATGTGTAAAAGCATTGCCTTGCGTCGAGGCGAACTTGTGCCGACAACGCTTCCGGGTTTAGTATCAGCAAGACTTGAATTATCCTTTGCAATCCAGACATCCTCAATCGGTCCTCGCTCAGGAACCGCGCCTATCATGAGGCCATTAGCATCAACTGATGGCAGGTCTTTTGCGCTGTGTACAGCAATGTCTATGGTTTTATTAATGAGAGCTTGTTCGATTTTTTTGGTAAATACTCCAGTGCCGCCGATTTTCTCAAGTGAGGATATCCTATCGGTATCACCAGTGGTTTTTATAATTATCAGCTTTACATTGATATCCAGGTGTTTTTTTCTGAACAGGTTGATTATATAATTGGTTTGGGCAAGGGCAAGCTTGCTTCCTCTTGAGCCGATTTTAATAGTATTCATAAAGCAGATTGCCGCCGCTTGAAATCGGCGCTAACCTTCCAGCAAACGGTTTAGCTCTTCCTCAATTTGCTGGTCATCCTTATTTTTCAGAATAGATTTCCAGTCGGCATTGAGAAACCTGTTAAGACTTTCGACTTTTTTACCCGGTTGCCCCTTCCATTGTCTATGTACTTTTTTTCTGAATAAAGCCGCAAGCTTGGCGATTTTATTCCACCGCTGAGTGAATATATCATCAAGAATTAAACGCAGATGACCGGCTAAAAAGGGAGCCTTGCCATCGGTAGCAACCGCTACAGTTATACAATCCCTTCTGACCACAGCCGGAAAAATAAAATCGCACAGCTTAGGCGAATCTACTACATTTACCGGCACACCCGCATTTTTACAATCCTCCGATACCTGCTTGTTTAACTCTTTATCATCGCTGGCAGATATAACAAGCCCGTAAGCTGATGCCTCCGGTGAATCGTATTTGCGCTTCTCAAGTTTCAGGGATTTCTTGCTGGCGTAATACCCTATCTTTTCAACCGGCTCCGGCGCAATAACCGTAATATCACATTCATAATCAAGAAGCGTATTTATTTTACGTAATGCCACAGCTCCGCCGCCAACTACCAAGCAGGGACGGTTTTTAAGTGAAATAGTTATAGGTAAGAATTCATTTGCCATAATAACTCCATTTTAGCGGATTGAAAGACATCAAACAAGCTCCCGATTATGAAACTTCACCTGCAGTATTTTTTTAACCAGAACTTTTGTCGTCCTGTTTACCTCATCTTTAAGTTCCGGAGAAAGTTTTCCCAGCACTTTCGAGATTTCCTTCAAGCGTATTTCCTCGCAGGCTTCGCCAAGCCCATTATAGGATGGCTCATGCCGCACTTGATCGAACCAATAGGCAAATTCGCTGAGCTTGCGCTCTATTATCTCCTGAGCCTGCGGGATAGCCAGCTCCCTTTTTTGCTGATGTTCTTTTACATGCTGTTTGATGTCTTCTAAATCGAACACTTCAATATTGGCGTGATAGTTCTTACCGATTTCAACATCACGCGGCGCCGCTATATCCATAATTATCAGCCCGTTGCTTTTCCCTGATGATATATAAGTATCTATCATCTGTCGAGTAATAACAGGTTCCTTTGAACCCGTACAGGTAATAACCAAGTCTGCCGATTCGATAAGGCTCGAAAGCCGGTCGAGCGAATAACCCGAACCATTAAATTTAGCAGCAAATTTAACCGCTTTCTCAGGCGTGCGGTTGGCAAACATAAGTTTACCGTGAGGGAATTTTATGATTTTAGAGGCGGCTAAATTAATTATCTGATTAACGCCGACAAACAATATGGCTGGCTTGCCCAGCCTGCTGATTCTATCTTTCAAAAACTCAACCGTTGTGCTTGAAACCGAACATGCCCCTTTGCCCATCTCGGTTTCGGAACGAACCAGCTTGCCGACACGAAAAGCCTGGTGGAATAGTTTATGTATAATTTTGCCGGTCGTCTTGGCAGTGCAGGCAGAACTGTAAGCATCCTTAAGTTGTCCTAATATCTGGTTCTCGCCGAGCACCATCGAATCGATGCCGGCTGCAACATTAAACAGATGCGATACCGTATGCTTGTTATTTTTAGAATAGAAGCAATGTTCAATATCGGCTATATCCAGGTTTTTATAATTTTGATAAAATGACTTCACCAGTTCAAAAGGTTCTGCAATTTTCTTTGCTATTGCATAAAATTCAACCCGGTTGCAGGTGGAAACGATTATCACTTCCATAACCCCTTTAAGCTCGCCAAAACTGATAGCAGCCTTGACTATCTCATCGCGTCCAATCTGAAGAGGTTCACGCTGTTTTAACGTTGATGTTTTATGACTTATTCCGCAAACAATAAGATGCCAGCTACTGGATGTCATTTAATTTGTTCTCCCGAATCTTCGCCTGCAATATCGTAATTACTTTAGCGAGGCTGTTACTCCGCCGCCAACAATTTCCACATTCTCAAATCCCGCCTGCTTCAGTATAATCGATGCCTGGTATGAACGAGGACCGCGCTTGCATATAAGTATAATTCTTTTATCTCTGTCTAATTCATCCAAATGGTTGACTAAGTCATTTAACGGGATGTTTGTAAGTTTACAGTTGTTAGCAAACGGCCAACTATCAGCTTTAACCTCGTCGGTTTCGCGAACATCGAGCCAGATGACATCACCATCGATATTTTCAAAATCATCGCCCGGACTTATAAAACTAACGCCTTTACCCTGAGCCAATATCATCGTTGCCAAATGGTGAAGCGGGTCTAATGCCTCCGAATACGGGGGAGCATAACCCTGCTCGAATTTAAGTAAATCCTCTATAGTCGCTCGTCTTTGTAAAAATGATGACATTACATCAACTCGCCGACATATATCGCCCTTGCCTGCCGCCTGAAGCCCCAAAGGTTTCCGGTCATTTTCACCATAGACCATTTTAAGCGTGATAGTTTTCCCCTCGGGATAATAATCAGGTTTTTCAGGGAAACTCCCCCAAACAGATTTAGCCTTAATTCCAGCATCGGCGGCAGCAGTCTCTGTTAGCCCGACTGCGCCGACATTCAAATCGAATACTTTTACTAAAAAAGCGCCGACTACTCCTGGAAACTCAATATCATTGCCGGCTAAATTCTCTGCTATAATCCAGCCATGACGGTTTGCCAGCGAACCCATCGGCATATATGTTTTCCTGCCGGTAATCTGATGATACGACTCTACGCAATCGCCGCCCGCGTAGATATGCTCATCGGATGTCCGCAAATGCTTATCTACTAAAATTCCGCCGGTTTCGCCGATTTCAAGACCGCAAGCTTTCGCCAGCGATACCTCTGGTTTGACGCCCAAACAGAGAAATACATAGTCAACAACGATTTCATCCTGTCCTTGTATTTTTACCACCGGATTGCTTTCGCCATTAAGCTCGATTTTTTCAACCATACCGCCGGTGATAACATTGACATCCTGCCGCGCCAGTTCACGGCTAACAATTGCCGCCATTTCCGAGTCAAGCACAAAAGGTAGAAGCTGCTTCTCCTTTTCGACAAGCGTTACCTCGATACCCCAAAGACTGCCAGCGGCTTCGGCAACTTCACAACCGATAAATCCGCCGCCCACAACAACCGCCGTGCCAATCTGTCCGGTTTGCGCCATTTTACGGAAATTGATAGCATCATAAGGGCGCGCAAATGGTTTTATCCTTGGGCTTTCAGCAACCGGGAAAGGCGATTTAGCTGAATTAGCCCCGGTTCCCAAAACCAACTTGCCGTAGCCATGCTCGAATGTTTCGCCAGTCTTTAGATCATTAACAGCTACAGTTTTCGCTTTTTTATCGATACTGATAACTTCATAGTTAATAAAAACATCGACTCCCTTAGAGTTTTTGAAAAACTCCGGCGATCTAACCACACCATATTGCGTTATAGTAAGATCTTTAAAACTGTTAATATCGCCTGAGGCAAAATAGGGAAGGCCGCAGGTGCCGTAAGAAATATGTTCTTCCTTTTGAAAAACTGTAATGCTGGCTGATGGCAGACGCCGTGCCAATGCTGCGGCTGTTTTAGTACCAGCGGCTACGCCTCCTATTATTACAAAATCTGATTTTCCCATAATCTTGTAATATAATTAATATAGCTGCTCAACACAACCCAGTAATTACAGAAGTTTCTCGATTTTTTTCTGAATTTGCAAATCGGGATTTTGACCGTTGATTTTTTAGTGATAAACCTAACATTATATACATCAACGCGTAGGGGCGTATTGCATACGCCCTCTTTTGTTTGCCTGCTGCGTGATGATGCGGAAATGAATAGGCAAAAATCGTCCGCCTGAGGCGGATGCCCTACTTAGCTATAGCAGAAGAAACACATGTTAATATGGGTGGGCGGCACACGTCTTCGTGTGCTCCTTATCTATTATTCCCCTCTTGAGAGGGATTAGGGGTGTGTTATTAGCGCTAAATGTTCAACATAATTCCGAATAATATTTTAATTTATTTGCAGCTCTACTGCAAAATCTGGGATTCTATTCATATCACTACTGTCCGGCCTTTTCCGCCTTAGGCGGATGCTATAGTGATGTCATTCCCACACTGCCCGCGTCATTCCCAACTTGATTGGGAATCCAGAGATTGGTCATGCTTATAGCTCCTGCCTGCCGGCGCCCGCCTGTCTGCGGACGCGGGGCACGGTATTTTTGTTATCCGCCATTGGTTTAACATACAGCTCCGTCCGCCACTGGCGGATTTCTGGATTCCCGTTTTCGGGAATGACGCAAATGGATAATCATCGAATCAAAATCGATTTCTGAAATTTAATT
>JAGGSN010000135.1 GCA_021159005.1 Candidatus Zixiibacteriota bacterium
TTTAACAAAATAAAAGATGAAGTGCCGATGTTTATCGGAGTTGCCCAACATCCCGATGCTCTATGGGTTATGAAATAAGCAAGCTTCGATTGTTGGGTATTATTTTAAGAACTCTATAAAAAAGGCCGGACAGTAGTGTTATGTTTTATATTTGGAAAAGTATGATAGAATCTATACTGGACAGACTAACGATATAAATATGCGTTTAGACAAACATAACAGTGGCCGAGTTAGATCAACTAATGCATATATACCTTGGCGCCTTATTCACAGCGAAGAATTTGATATTCGAGCTGAGGCAATGGCTCGTGAGAAAGAATTAAAATCTCACAGAGGCAGGGATTTTATTCGCAATGAGGTACTCAGCTGGCCCTCTTATCGATAGGTGTGTGAGGGAAGAACGGCTGGCGTTTCTGAAACGACAGTATGTTGGATTTCTGAATTACACCCGCGTCAAAATTAATAGCCCGTCGAATGGTTTCATTTTCCTGCCAGCTCTCACGTCCCGCGACCACATCCGGCAAATGGACAATGAGGGCAGCGGAGATAGATCGCGAGGCACTTTCCCAGAGATAGCTTGGTGTATGATCCACCGCGTAGTAATCTGCCGCTCCAATCTTTAATATTGGATTCCTGAACGTGGTTGGTTTGGCAAAAAAGAATCCCATACCCTCATCGCAACTGACATCAATGATTAGGCAGCCTGGCCTGAGGCATGATCTCTCATTTTCAGCTACGAATAGGATGGGATGATCAGTATTTTGAAAGGTTCCGTTTACAATGATTTCTGATTGGCTGATCAGATCAAGCAACGGTTTCTCAGTACCATCGTGCTCCATAAACAACATGCGCGCTTCCCCATCTTTGCCTTCCCGAATATGGACATAGTGACAATCAAGTATCTCCTCCCGTACTTCATGGTCGGGGCGCAGAATGCAGATTGTGATATCTCTAAACCCACGTGCCTTGAGAGCGCATATGGCCCCGCGGCTGACCGCACCGAAACTAAAAATGATCGTTTTACGTTGGTTTCCGTAGTGCCCGTCGATGCCTTTTAGTTGTAAGGCATGCAATACCGCACAATAGCCGGCCATTTCGTTGTTCTTATAGAAAGTGTGGCGGCCAATCTGGCCATTGGGTCCCCAGGTAAACATATCCTCAAAGGCGATGAGTGTCTGCTTGCGATCTATCGCAGCTTGAGTAATATCCCATTGTTGTACGCAATGTAGCCAGCCCCAAAGGATTCCACCTTCGCGAAGTTCCTGTAAATCAGATAAAACTGGCTTGGGAATGATAACCCTCCCGATTTCGGCCAACAGTTCGCGGCGTGCGGCAATGCCACCCGACTGAGCAGCAATCTCCGAGTCTTCGATATCAAGTGGCACTCCATAGCCTTCCTCAAATATCAGTTGGCGGCGCACTTGTACGGGCAAGCGCAGTAGATGCTCTGGATGGATTGGAATTCGTCGCTCATCTTCCTTTTTTGAAGTGCCAATGACTCCGAATGTATATTTGCTCATATCGTTCCTCTCTTCTTGAGACAATGAAGGCATGTGAATTCATGAAAGAACTGTCCTGTCACGCCCCCGATTATCGTACCTCTTTTAAAGTTAATTAAACCATGGCAAGAATCAATTCTTTTGTGATCGTTGGAAATGTAGTTAAAACTTGGATAATTAGCAACTGAATTAGCAAATCGAGTTGAAGCGATTCCTATAGCTTAATTCGATGGGTGTTAAGAGCGATAAAGCTATAATCTGCTATATTGCATAAGCATATGATAATCAATGAATTCCATTAAAAACGGGGGTGGACGAGCCTCGAACCCGGGAAGTGATCTTTAATAATTCTATAAATTGGTTGGATTTTTAGTTCTAATCAGCCAAAATTATGCTAAACTTACCCTGTAATAGGAACGATTCATTATGACACAATTGTATGAGGCAGCATATTAATCGTTGTATGATTTTTAGCTACACGATTAATAACCAATTTTACTGCATCCCATAAAAGTACGCTTTGAGACACCAATCCGGGGAGCCAGTTTTTTCTAACCTACAAGTTGACCAATTAGTTAAATTTAAAAATATTATCTTCTTCGTTTCAGAATAATAACCAGCTTGGAGTTTACAGAAATATATGCCGGATGTAACATCTGAAGCATTCCAGATAACTTGATCGAAACCTGCTTGCTGTTGTGCATCAACCAACATCTCAACCTAACGGCGGAAGATTTAGCAGTCGAGTAATGCCATATCAATGAATACTTAGATTCTAAATGAAAGGCAACGCATAAATGAGAACAAAAGCATTGCGCAAATTATCTATGTTAGTTATTATTGATAATTAGTATCGTATCGTTTGGATAATAAATAATTGGTATTTGTATCCTTTTGATCTAATCGCTCCCGTCCAAAGCAGGAGACTAATCATTAAAAGTGGAGGATTTCTGCTATGCGAAGAACATTTATCACAGCGCTGCTTATCATGTTTGTGATGCTTCTGTGTTTGTTTATCAGTTGTTCAACAAAGACAACACTTATTCCGATGGAGGATTTCTTTAAGAATCCCCAGCAAGCCTATTTCCAGATTTCTCCTGATGGCAAGTATGTCTCGTTTACAAAACCTTTCGAGCGGCGAATGAACATTTTTGTGCAGGAGATAGGTTCTGAGAAAATAACCAGGGCTACATCGGTTACCGATCGCGATATCTGGGCTTATTTCTGGAAGGGCAATAATCGCCTCCTGTACCTCCATGATTTCGGTGGTGATGAGAATTTCCATATTTTCGGTGTGGATCGCGATGGCGGCAACTTGACCGACCTAACGCCTTTTGAAAATGTTAAGGCCAGAATTATTGATGACATGCCGGACCGCGATACAGACATCCTCATATCAATGAACAAAATAAATCCGGAAGTGTTCGATGTCTACCGATTAAACACGGTAACCGGAGAACTGACTTTAGCAGCCGAAAACCCCGGCAATATTTCGAGCTGGATTACCGATCATGATTACAATGTCAGGATTGCCATTCGGACCGATGGCATCAATAACACCATTTTGTATCGAGATGGCAGCGAGGGTGAGTTTAAAGAAATAATGACTGTTGGTTTCAAGGATACTTTTCATCCTATTCTTTTTACATTTGATAACAAACACATCTATGCCCTGTCTAACCTGGGACGGGATCGTGAAGTAATTGTAAAATATGACTTGGCAAAAAACGTTGAGTTAGAGTTGCTGTATGAGAATCCCGAAGTCGATGTTTCCGGTCTTAATTACTCCCGCAAGCGCAAGGTTTTGACCGAGATTAACTATGTCGATTGGAAATACCAAAGGAAAGTTCTCGACCCTGAGATGGAAAAATACTACAAGATGTTGGAGCACCGGTTTCCCGGATATGAAATCTATCTAACGTCCAACAATCGTGATGAGGATATCTTCATCGCTCGCACCATGAGTGATCGCTCTACTGGCTCATATTATCTATTTGACACTCGTTCCGGTAAAATCACAAAACTCGCTGATAGAAATCCGTGGCTGCCAGAGAATCAGTTGGCTGAGATGAAACCGATATCCTACAAATCACGTGACGGTTTGACAATCCATGGGTATTTGACAGTTCCCAGAGGTGTCGAGCCCAAAAACCTTCCAATAGTTGTAAACCCGCATGGTGGTCCTTGGTATAGAGATGCCTGGGGATTTCGTGGAGAGGTTCAGTTTTTGGCCAACCGTGGTTTTGCCGTATTCCAAATGAACTTCCGAGGTTCTACTGGTTATGGTAAAGCATTTTGGCAAGCCTCGTTTAAGGAATGGGGCAAAAAGATGCAGGACGATATAAGCGATGGCGTTAAATGGCTTATCGATGAAGGTATCGCCGATCCGAATAGGATTGCCATTTATGGTGGCAGCTATGGCGGTTATGCAACTTTAGCCGGTCTTGCTTTTACACCCGATCTGTATGCCTGCGGTGTTGACTACGTTGGCGTTTCCAACCTGTTTACCTTTATGAATACAATGCCGCCCTATTGGAAGTTGTACCGTAAGATGATGTACGAAATGGTTGGCGACCCGGTTAAGGACAGCATCCTGCTGGCTGAAGCATCTCCGGTGTTTCATGCGGATAATATAAAAGTGCCGGTGTTGGTGGCTCAGGGAGCTAACGATCCGAGAGTTAATATCGACGAGTCTAATCAGATTGTTGAGGCTCTAAAAAAGCACGGTATTGAGGTTGTCTATATGGTCAAGGACAACGAGGGACATGGTTTTCTCAATGAGGAAAACACCTTCGATTTCTATCGGGCTATGGAGGATTTCCTGACCAAGCAGCTGTTAAGCAAAAAGTAAAGCAAATCTGTTATTGAAAATAAAATGACAGGCAGGTCGAAGTAAAATCAGTTTCGACCTGCTGCCCAAGAACACGGTCCCTACTTCACTCTCAGCAAACATTTGCAATCTTCGACTTTCACATCTGTTTTCTTTCGAAGAACCTTGCGGCATGGGCAAGCTTTTTGGCTTTTTTATTAAAAAACCCTTTCACTTGCATCATTATAAAATAAATCCATCTTATGATAAATAAAGAAGTTAATATTTTATTCAGCAATCCCTAAATATTCGTATAGACAAATATAACAGCGGCAAAGTTAGATCGACTAAAAAATATATGCCTTAGCGCCTTATTCACAGCGAAGAATTTGATACTTGATTTGAGGCAATGGCTTGCGAAACAGAATTAAAATCTCACAGAATTACAAGGTTTCTAACCCTGCCGCCATCAACCGCTTCTTCAAACCGGCGCATGACCACACCTATAATATAATTCGTCTTGACATCATTATTGGCAAAATCAATTTGCTCCGCCTGCTTGATTGCCTCAGCTATTGCTTGGCGAATATCGCTATCGGACAATTCTGATTTTTCCGAAATCAACTTAGAAAATTTTGGCTCCAATTCAGCGGGCGTCGAACCGACGAATAATTTTTCAACTGTTTTTAGCGTAAGACGTCCCTGCTTTTGCCTATCAAGAATACTTGCAACTGTATCAATATTGAAATCGATAACCGATTTGTTAACTTTGTATACACGTTTTAACATCGAATACAACTTTACAGGGTTAATATAATCTTGCTTGACCAGCCTGTCAAACATCTCAAGGAGAGGGGAAACTACAACTTTATGCGATATGTCTATCGGAGTACCCAGTTTTTCCCATTCGGATTCATATTCCCATGAGCGTTTGGGCAAGCCTCTTTTATAGTTGGAAATATCACAGGCAGGGATAGCCACCGGCGGGCTGTCGGTATCGGGATACATTCTGTCAGGTCCGGGCAGCACACGTTCAAAACCGGTAGTGAAATCGCTTAGATGCTGACGGGTATCATTAGGGACACCGTCAAACGCTTCCTCTGCCCTGATAACGATTTCGTTCATGGCAGTAGCTATGTCATTACGTGGACCCCAGGTTAAGACGATGGCATCTTTATCGGAGGTGTCCAGTTCTTTGGCAAGTTTGTTCCAACAATCCGAATCGATAACCGGTAGCGGTATTTCATTAACAGCGATATTTGGCATCTTATCCAAACAGGCAATAACTTTTACGCGCCCGGAAAATTCATCTGCAAAAGTTCTTCTCGGCTGTATCTCGCGTTTCAGCAAGCCGGCAAATCCCGGTAATTTAACAGCGCCAAAACGATTGCCGGAACCTGTCACTGAGGCAATCAGCGATGATGGCCGGATGTTTAATATATCTGTAACATCTTTTTTAACCGGCGTAAAACTGCTTTTATTATAGCCGCGCTTTTGCAGTTCATCTTTTATATCGAGAAGGTATTTTTGACGCAAAGCCTCAATCGCAGTCATTCGTTCAACATATTCTGTTTTGGAGATGCCTTTCATCTCCACCCGTGTGCCGCCAGTGATTGATACATTGACATCCTGACGAACACTGCCGATGCCGCGGCGCACAAGACCCGAAGCCTTAAGCATTCTGCCGATAAGTTCATTAACCTCGCGTGCTTCTCTTGGGGTTTCTAAAACTGGCTGCGTGATTACCTCAACCAATGGAGAAGACAAGCGGTCGGTTCTGAAAATTATATCATGACCATTATCTGAAACCTCGCGACAGGCATCCTCCTCAAGGCAGATATGTGAAAGCATAATCTTGCGGTCTTTATACGGAACCCAGCCGCCGACCCCAACAATCGCGGTTCGCTGAAAACCGGTAGGGATTGAACCATCCAGATACTGCTTGCGAGAAACATGGAGTTCATCTATTACTGCGCAGTTCAACATAAGGGCTAAGCGAATAGCTATTTGCAGCGCTTTTTTGTTTATAGTGAATGGCGGCGTATCATCCATTTCGTAGGTACACATATTATTACGATAAAGCTGATAAATCACCCGCTTTTTAGTTTTAAACTCCATCAGAGCGGTGCCATCATATTCGCCCAACTCGGATAAGGTGGGACGCATATGCCTGATGATTTCTGCATCCGGAGCATCGTTCCTATATCCGGTAGGACAATTGCAGAATAATTTTGTTGATGTTTTTAGCTGTTGATGTATTTCGAGACCGCATTTAAAGCCGAGTTTCTTAAACATGTTTTCATTCATTTTTATCGCCAATTCATACAAAAGTGTTGACAATTACATTGTTATTTTATTATCCTCAATAATAATAAAATGGGAGTTATAATGCTAACATTTTTAAGGTAGGTATATTGTGGATGTAGATTATTTGTTGCTAACATTAAAAACTGACAGAGAAGTAAACTTAGGTCCTTGTCCGCTATCTTTACAGATTTCCAACCTTTCGCAAAAATTAGCTGGGCGACCGGGTTACGTCCCCTCTGGGGGGAAATATCCCCTTATACAGTATAAGGTTATACGAGGAGCGCCGCTTATCGTTGCAGTTAATGAAGGCTGCGATTTACTATGGGAGGTTTTCGACAAACTCGAAGAAATAAATGAAATTAGCCCTTGGAAAATTACCGAAAAGAGGGTTATTGAAAAAAAATCTCCTCTTTGCATCACCGAAGAAAAATCAAGGTATCGCTTTCTTACTCCATGGCTAACAGTTCAGGAATCTGAAATCGGTATTGATATTAAAAATAATCCCAAGCAAAGAAACATGGCTTTAGCCACAGTTTTGGAAAGCAATTTCTTGGCAGTTGCCCGCAATTTTAATATTCCTTTAGATAGAGACATTAATATTACGCTAAATACTAAAGATGAATACATCGTTCAGCGGGATTCTAATATTGCCGGGTTTTTCGGTTCATTCTATATTAATTTTCAACTGCCGCAATTTTTGGGATTGGGCAGGGCAGTTTCACGAGGTTTTGGAACTATTAAGCAAAGTTAACAGCTAAATAGAAATATTGAAACCTCAATTAGAGTATATAGCCACATTAAATGAACTGTAGCCCGCATTAACCATAAATTATGTAAAACTAACATTCGTCATCTGCCTGCTTGCTATTTACATATAATAATTAATTGATATAACAATAGTTGCTAAAAAACAAAATGGCAGTAATGCAAGTTTTTATTGAGAAATATAAAAATCTGTCTTGCATAAGCTTAAATGTTTTCACACTACTGTCCGGCCTTTTATCCGCCTTAGGCGGATGCTATAATGATGTCATTCC
>JAGGSN010000136.1 GCA_021159005.1 Candidatus Zixiibacteriota bacterium
GGTATCGGCATGACCAATCTCTGGATTCCCAATCAAGTTGGGAATGACGCGGGCAGTGTGGGAATGACATCATTATAGCATCCGCCTAAGGCGGACAAAAGGCCGGATAGTAGTGATATTATTATATAAATGAACGGCCATGTTTAAAATATTTAATGAAACTCCAACAATATTATCCGGGAGTTTCCTCAAAATCCCGTGTAAATTTCTTATAATATAATTTATTTCATAGAGTTGGCATTTTCAGAAAGTGGAAATCATGATCCGCCCAAGGCGGATGGGGAAATTCTCAAATATAATACGCTTGACAATAATTTTTAGATAATTATATTTAACAATAGATTCTTCTTTATTCCCGGCAAAGAAGCGAGGGAATTATATTGTGGAATGAAAATAGATTTAATTTAACTTCTTGGTAGGTCAGGAAAATTTAACAAAATACTACTAATAATACAAAGAATATTGAAATAAATTACAATCATATGTTCATTAAACGAGGAGTACTAAGATGAAAAAAATGTTAACATTGGCTATCATGGTTTGTATTATGATAACCGCATCGACTGGGCTTTATGCTCATCAACTGAGCCATAAGCTTCAATATGTATCGCCCTTGCCGGATGCGAAATTGGTTACTAAGGAAACCACAATTATTCTTCGTACCGGAGAATATCTTTCCACTTATGATATAAGCAAATTTCAGGATGTTAAAATTGTCGGCAGCGAAAGCGGCAATCATGATTTTGAAACAATCATTTCGGATGATGACAAGACCGCTATTTTAAAGCCATATTTTGATTTTGAGCCGGGTGAGGTAGTAACGGTTACATTTAGAGACAAATCATCATATAACTTTACGATTTCACCTAAAAATCATCCCTTATTGACAGAATCCGATTGGAAAGAAGTGTATTGCGATATATTTTCTCAGGAAGATTTAATCTCACAGCCAAAACCTCAGGATGATTTAGCGCTTGATAGAGATGTTTCATTACCTTCGGATTTTCCTCCCATTACCGTAACAATAAACAATAATCCATCGCCCGGATATGTATTTATGAACTCAGTGCCAGGCGTATATCCATCCTACATTATGATTATTGAGAATGATGGAACACCTATATATTATCAAAAATTGTCGTTATGGAGTTTTGATTTCAAAAAACAGCATGGCTATTTAACTTATAATGAATTTCCTCAGCCGCGGCCAGGTGTTGTACATGCAACTTATTATGCTATGGATCAAACCTATACAGTTATAGATTCTTTTAAATGTGGGAATGGTTATTATGCATTTCCTGCTGATATGGATTTAAGCGTTGATTTCCATGCTTTGATGATGTCTTATGATCCTCAAACAGTTGATATGAGTGTAATCGTCCCTGGCGGCGATACTGCCGCAACCGTAATAGGTCTTATAGTCCAGGAAATTGATTCCTTAAAAAATGTAGTATTCCAATGGCGAAGTTGGGATCATTTCCAGATTACTGATGCCACATTTGATGTTAATCTACTTGCTCCGGTTATTGATTATGTTCATGGAAACTCTGTTGCGTGGGATGGTGACGGCAATATTATAACATCTTGCAGGCACATGGATGAAGTTACTAAAATTGACCGTACAACCGGCGATATTATTTGGAGGCTGGGCGGCATACATTGTGAAAATAATATGTTTACTTTTGTCAACGATACCAGCGGATTTTCTCATCAGCACGATTTCGTAAGAATGGACAATGGAAATTATACGGTCTATGATAATGGCAATCTTCACTCGCCTCAGTTTTCAAGAGCTGTCGAATATGAAATTGACACGTTGGCAATGACCTGTACTGAAGTTTGGGAGTTCCGCGACAGTCCGGATTTATATGGTTCGGCTAATGGTAATGTACAGAGGCAGCCTAATGGCAACACTTTTATATGCTGGGGAAAAACCTGGCCAAATATGGTGGAGGTGCAATCTAATGGTACAAAAGAGCATGAATTAACACTTCCTACAGGCACAGGGCGTACTTTTAAAGCATACCGTTTTTCCTGGACAGGAATTGCCTCGGTTCCTTACTTGGTTGTTGAGAACATCGATGATGGTTTTCATTTAATCTTCAACAAATTCGGCGATTTTCCCGATTGGTATAAAATATATATGGATACCATACCCAATCCGACTACAGCTATCGATTCAACGATGAATACCTATCTTGACATAACCGATGTTGACTGCGGCAAAACATACTATTTCCGGGTAACCGCAATAGATTATACCCATTTTGAAAGCGATTATTCCAATGAGGAATCAGGCAAGGCTCTTATGGCATATCTTCCCGGCGACTGTAATGGCGATGATATTGTTATGGGCAGTGATGTTATTTTTGGCGTTAATTACTTTAGAGGCGGCATCATTCCGCCATTTACCTGTTGGAACGATTCGACCGGCTCATGGCATTATGTTAGCGCAGATGCTAACGGCGACTGTCAGTTTATCGGTTCGGATATAACTTATATGGTTAATTATTTCAAGGGCGGTTCAGCGCCTGCATATTGTCCGCAGACCCCGCCGTTTGAGGAGTAAGTAGGTATTTTTATAAGGATAGTCCGCAGCGACGGATTTCCTGCTCACTTATATGATTGTATCAATGTCATCAGGAAAGGGTTCCCGACGATGCAGAATAGTTGTGTCATCAGTCTGAGATTGCAAGGCTCTACTTTTAAGTATTGGTAATACGGCTAATTTTCAGGGGAATTTTTGAAAATTATCTGGTACTTTGTCGGAAAAACCCGATAAAACCTATATAATTTGGATTATTTAAACTAAGTTTAGTTTTATTAGCAAGTTGGGTTCTTTGCCTAAGACTGACCGCAGCAGAGGAGAAGCCCGACATTGCGACTCTGGTAGGGGATTTACTAAGAGAAAGAGGATTATATTGCTGCAAGTATTGTCGGGTTTCTTGTTAGCTCCGCTTTCTGCGGAACCTGACCTACAATTGAATAAAAATAATAGGGAAACTCTTTAAAATAA
Source organism: Candidatus Zixiibacteriota bacterium (assembly GCA_021159005.1). Lineage (NCBI taxonomy): Bacteria > Pseudomonadati > Candidatus Zixiibacteriota > Candidatus Zixiibacteriota bacterium. Next base: position 3,017 of record JAGGSN010000136.1, read on the forward strand.
TGGGCTTGACAATATAATTTGTTGAAATATATTAAAATATAGGTAATTTCTTCATAAGGGCAAATACTGGAGAATGAAAATGAAAAATAATCGATACTTAATTATCATTTTTATAATTGTAATAATGGCAATCAGCAATATTTATGCTGACAGTTGGCGGGATTCATTTCAATATCTTTCGCCTATACCCGGAGCCGAGCTGGTTAACAAAGAAACTACTATAATACTCAGGCAGGGGAAAATACTGAACAATAACCAGAGCGATTTTGCCTCACTTGCCATTATTGAGGGTTCTATTAGCGGCAATCACGAATATAATTTGGTAATTTCTGATGACCAAAAAACCATAATACTTAAACCGCTAATTCCCTTTACTGCCGGTGAAATAGTATCAATTGACTTTTCCGAAAACTTTAAAATAATCACTGGCCAGCCAATCGGCGATATAAACTTCAAATTTACTATTTCGCCGCTGCTGCCAAATCAGCTTAATGAATACCTTATTGAGGAAGAATTTCTCGATTATCCCAATACCCAAAATATAACAACTGCTGAAAGTTTCAAAAGTGAAGATGCCATTCTTGACATTCACCCATCATTGCCGTCTGATTTACATTTGCCTACAGTAAACATATTTAACAACCCCGATGAAGGTTATGTTTTTGTTGCCAAACATCGCCCCTTAGGCAGAACCTACCTTATGATTCTTGATAACACAGGATATCCGGTTTATTATCAACAAATGAGAAATGTAGTAACCGATTTTAAAAAACAACCAAACAACTTATTATCTTATTATTTATATGGCAACAACTTCTTTACTGTCATGGATTCAACTTATACTATTATTGATACATATGCTTGCGGAAATGGCTATAATGCCAACCACCATGATTTTCAGATGATTGACAGAGGCCATGTATTGCTAATAGCTTATGATACGCAACTCATAGATATGAACGAGCTTGTGCCAGGCGGAAATCCTAATTGTCTCGTTAAGGGGCTAATAATTCAAGAGCTTGACTCCTTGAAAAATGTAGTATTTCAATGGCGGAGTTGGGACCATTTTGAAATTACTGATGCTACGCATATGGACTTTACCAGCAATACGTTAGATTATGTTCACGGAAATGCTATTGAGCTTGATAATGATAGAAACTTTTTGATTTCAAGCCGGCATATGGACGAAATCACAAAGATAAACCGCCATACCGGCGAAATTATCTGGCGGCTGGGAGGACTACATAACGAGTTCGAGTTTATAGGCGATACCTGCGGCTTTTCTCGTCAACACGATATAAGAAGATTGGCTAATGGCAATATCACGCTTTTTGATAATGGCTTATTTCATACGCCCCAATTTTCCAGGGCGGTTGAATATGAATTGGATGAAGAGAATAAAACATGTGCGCTCGTATGGGAATTTCGAGATACTCCTGATATATTCGGCGCTGTTAACGGAAGCGTACAAAGGCTTCCGAATGGAAACACTATGATTGGCTGGGGTGGTCCTTCGCCAATTACAATGACGGAAGTAAGTCCTGATGGCGTTAAAGAATTCGAGTTGTCGCTTGAGGGCGCTCCCTCAACTTGGTCTTATAGGTCATTTCGTTTCCCCTGGCAGGGGATAGCGCAAGCGCCTTATTTATTGGCGGAAGAATTGAATCCGGGATTTCACTTGATTTTCAATAAGTTTGGCGATACAAATGTAGTAAAATATTACATCTATATGGATGAAAATCCCGAACCGACAACGTTAGTTGATTCTACATCAAACACATATCTGGATATATTTCAAGCGCTTGGCGGACATACCTATTATATCAGAGTTACAGCGGTGGATGATCAGGCAACTGAGAGCAATTACTCCAATGAGATTGCCATTACAGCTACTATTGCATACAATTATTTCCCAGGCAATATGAATGGCGATTTACATATTGATGTCGGTGATGTAGTTTTTGGCGTTAATTACTTCAAGGGAGGATCTCATCCGCCCGATTCCTGCTGGAATGATTCAAGCTCAAACTGGTTTTATTGTGCTGGTGATGTCAATGGCGACTGCTGGTTCACAGGCTCGGATATAACATATATGGTTGTATATTTAAGGGGCGCTCATTACGAGTTGTTATATTGTCCGCAAACTCCGCCGTATGATGCGGGAGGCGAGTAGCCGCCGCTATGCGTTAATACACTACAAATTATATATTATTTTCATTATTAATCTGTAAAATGCGAAATAAAATATCTTGACTCATTTTCTATTAATGTTATATTGAAAAAAAGACAAGAAGCCCAAATGACATTATCAACTTAGATAAATTCTTCAAAGCTTTTGATTGTCTAAGAAGGAGAATGATAAATGAATAAGATCTTTATCCTGATAACTGCATATCTGGTGTTTGTCGTTCTAACCGTATCAGCGACAATAATTAACATTCCGGCAGACTTGTCGTCTATTCAAATGGGCATAAATGCCAGCCTTGATGGCGATACCGTTTTAGTCCATCCGGGAACTTATTCGGAAAACATCAATTTTAATGGCCACAATATCGTTCTCGGTTCGTTATATATAACCACAGGGGATACATTATATATAGACTCTACTGTCGTCGATGGTGGCTTGTCGGGATCTGTCGTAATCTTTGAAAACGATGAAGATAGCACTGCCGTAATCACCGGCATAACACTGCAATACGGATACACATTCTTTGGCGGCGGTGGAATTAAATGCAGTTATTCCAATCCCACAATCAGCTATAATACTATTAAAAACAATGTAGCCAGCGCCGGCGGCGGAATTTATTGTATAAACTCTGACGCGGTAATAACCAATAATAATATTATAGGCAACCGAAGTAACTATTTTTATCCATTTGAGGATGGTGCGGGCGGCGGTATCTGCTGTAAAAATTCCAACCCTGTGATAAGCTTCAATACAATCATGCAGGATTCAGCCAGGTTTGGCGGCGGGATTTATTGCGATAGTTCCAGCCCTGATATTGTCGATAATTTAATAACCAGCGATACAGCCACTATAGGCGGCGGAATATACTGCCTCAATTCTGACCCCTTTATCTCTAATAATGATATAGTTCAAAATTCTGTTGGTAATGAAGGCGGCGGGATATATTGTTTTCAATCTAATCCGGAGATAACACAGAATACAATCGAATACAATTATGCTGACAGCAGAGGCGGCGGCATTTCCTGCATTGAATCTGAACCAGCCATCATTGATAATAATATAAGCAGCAATGAGGCATATATAGGCGGCGGTATAAACTGCGAGGATAATGCAAATCCGACAATAGATGACAACTCTATTACTTTAAACTCAGCAGTAGTTGGTGGCGGCGGTATTCGATGCTGTAACGCTTCTGAACCTGCAATTAATAATAATGACATTATCGAGAATAACGCCTGCCACGGCGGTGGTATTTACATCGGGAATAATGCTTGTCCTACAATAAGTCATAATTTTATTAGCGATAACTTTGCTGAAAACAACGGCGGCGGCATTTCAGTTGATGATAATTCAAACCCGACAATCAGTTTTAATGACTTAACTGATAATTCAGTAAATTTAGAAGGCGGTGGGATACATTGTCTTGATTCGTATTCTATAATCAGCAATAACACGATTAGCGGCAACACTGCTTATCAAGGCGGCGCCATCGCCTGCGACAACTCTAACCCGGCAATAAGCAAGTGTATTATCAAAGGTAACTTATCATATTTTGGCGGGGGCATATTTTGTGTGGATGGTTCCGTTCCGCAGATCTTTAATATTGTGGCTGTCGATAATTCAGCGAGGTTTTTTGGTGGGGCGATTGCCTGCTGGGGCTCATATCCGGTCATTGTCAATTCGATTCTATGGACCAATTCGGCAACAAATGACCCAGAAATTAATATTGAATATGGCAGCGCGCCTATGATTATGTACTGCAACATTAACGACAGTATTCCTGGCGATGGCAATATTAATGTAGAGCCGCTGTTTCGCGACACCGAAAACAACGATTACCATCTAATGGCTATAGAATGCGGCGATTCTTGTGATTCGCCCCTAATTGATGCCGGCAATCCGAACAATGAGGATGATTCGCTCGATTGCGACTGGGGGCTGGGAACGTTGATAAGCGACATGGGCGCTTATGGCGGCGGCATAGCCCAGCTTGGCATTGATGATAACGAGTCTGTGAAAACGCCGGAGCGGATTACACTGAGTCAAAATTACCCCAACCCATTTAACGCTGTTACAACTATTCACTACAACCTGCCGACAGCCTCTGATATTGTCATCGACATCTACGACATCCTTGGCCGCAGGGTAGAGGCATTGTACAAAGGCCAACAGCAGGCTGGGAAGCATTCGATAATTTGGAATGCAGACAGGTTCTCATCGGGGGCATATTTCTATAAGCTGACTGCCGATGATTTCAGGCAGACTCGGAAGATGATGCTGTTGAAATAGGGATTCAGCTAAAACATCGAATTTTTCACCTATGCGGCGGGTTGAAGTTACCAGGCAGCGTTTGGTAACCAGAGTGAAATTTTATCGCGTAGGGGCGTATTGCATACACCCTTGTATGTGCTCACAAATTACCAAGCGGCAATGGCAACCAAAATGAAGCGCCATCCCAAACTTTTTTGCTATATATTCCAAGCAAATATTTATAAACTCTTTATAAGCAACAATTGACTTTCATCATCGGCGATATTAAATTCAGTAAATCGCATGGCTATTAAGATGAAGGAATAATTAAAATACAAGGAGCGCCAATGGCAAAGTCAGATTATAAAAATTCATTCGGAGCCAAAACCGAAATTGATACCGGTTCCGGTAAAGCTAATTATTTCCGTTTAGACAAACTTGTCGAGGATAGCATCGCAGATATTTCGCGACTGCCTTTTTCCATCAAGATTCTGCTTGAGGCTGTCTTGCGTAATGAAAACGGCAAATCCATTACTAAAGACGATGTTGCCAAGCTGGCGGCTTATAATCCCAAAGCGCCGGAGATATGCGAGGTGCCTTTCAAACCGGCTCGCGTTCTGCTTCAGGATTTCACCGGTGTGCCAGCGGTTGTCGATTTAGCCGCCCTGCGAAGCGCTATGGTTAGATTAGGCGGCGACCCGCAGAAAATTAACCCCCGTATTCCGGTCGATTTAGTAATCGACCATAGTGTTCAAGTAGATGTTTTCAATTCTCCTGATGCAGTTGAGGAAAATTCCAGAATAGAATTTAAACGCAACCGCGAGCGCTACGAGTTCCTTCGCTGGGGACAACAGGCATTCGAGAACTTCCGGGTAATACCTCCGGCCAACGGTATCTGCCATCAGGTAAACTTGGAATATCTGGCTAAGGTTGTGCAGAGCCGTTCTTTTGATGATGGCGAATATGTGTTTTTCGATTCGCTTGTCGGCACGGATTCGCATACCACTATGATAAACGGCTTAGGCGTTATCGGCTGGGGAGTCGGCGGTATCGAGGCTGAGGCGGTTATGCTCGACCAGCCAATATATATGCTAACACCGGAGGTTGTAGGCTTTAAACTTACCGGCAAGCTTCCCGAAAATGCAACCGCTACCGACTTAGTGCTAATCGTAACCCAGATGCTTCGTCAGAAAGGCGTAGTTGGCAAGTTTGTAGAATTCTATGGCCACGGTATTTCAAATATGACAGTAACCGACCGGGCGACCTTAGCTAATATGGCTCCCGAATACGGCGCCACAATGGGATTTTTCCCGGTTGATGACCAAACTCTCAGCTTTTTGCGAAGCACAAATCGTCCGGATAGCTTAGTTGCACTGGTAGAACGCTACTGTAAAACACAGGGTTTGTTCCGCACCGATGACATGCCCGATCCGGAATTTAAGGATACGCTGGAACTCGACCTTTCTAATGTTCAGCCATGCTTAGCTGGTCCGAAACGTCCTCAAGACCGTATTGAGCTTAAGGATATGAAGCAAAAATATCAGCAAGCGCTGACTGCGCCGCTTCAGGAGTTTGGCTTCAATCTGCCTAAGGATTCATTGAACAATAAAAGCGAAATAATAATAAACAAACAGAGCGTAGAGCTTTCGCATGGTTCGGTTGTCATTTCCGCAATCACAAGCTGCACTAATACCAGCAACCCCTCGGTGATGCTGGGCGCGGGTGTTCTCGCCAAGAAAGCTGTCGAAGCCGGTCTAAATGTTAAGCCGTATGTTAAAACAAGCTTAGCGCCCGGTTCGAAAGTTGTAACTGATTACCTGAAGCAATCGGGACTTCTGCCATATCTTGAGAAGCTTGGCTTCGGAGTTGTCGGTTATGGCTGTACATCATGTATCGGCAACAGCGGACCCTTGCCGGAACCTGTAGTAAAAGGTATTAACGACGGGAATTTGATAGCGGCGGCTGTTTTATCCGGCAACAGAAATTTCGAGGGGCGCGTTAATCCGCACACAAAGGCGAATTACTTAGCCTCGCCTCCGCTGGTAGTGGCTTATGCTATCGCAGGAACTGTAAATATAGACCTGACGAAAGAACCTATCGGTAAGAATACTGATGGCAAGGATATTTACTTGAAAGATATCTGGCCATCGCCTACGGAAATAGAGCAGTATATGCATCATGCGCTTAATCCCGAATCGTTTAGGAAAGCTTATGATGGAATTGAAAAATCGAACCAAGACTGGAACGATATTCCGGTTAGCGGCGGGGCGGTTTATGATTGGCAGGAGGCAAGTACATATATTCAGGAACCGCCGTTCTTTATCGGTATGGATATTGAGCCTGCTCCGATAAGCGCTATTAATCATGCCAAGCCGCTGGTTTTGGTAGGTGCCAGCACAACTACCGATCATATCAGCCCGGCAGGCGCGATTACACCGGACAGCCCGGCCGGTAAGTTTCTGATTGAGCACGGCATTGAGCAGGCAGATTTCAATTCTTACGGCAGTCGCCGCGGCAATGACCGAGTGATGGTACGCGGCACATTCGCTAATGTACGACTTAAAAATATGCTGGCTCCCGGCACTGAGGGCGGCTGGACAACGCATATTCCATCCGGCAAAGTTGTCTTCATCTATGATGCATCCGAGCAATATAAAAATGCTGGCATATCATCAGTGGCATTGGGTGGAGCCGATTACGGTATGGGTTCAAGCCGTGATTGGGCAGCTAAGGGAACGTATTTGCTCGGCATCAAGGCTGTTATCGCCGAATCATTCGAGAGAATCCATCGCAGTAATTTAGTTGGCATGGGCGTTTTGCCATTACAGTTTGAGGAAGGTAAAAACATTCAAAATTTGGGACTCACCGGCAAAGAATCTTTCTCTATTAATATCGACGACAACCTCAAACCGAGCCAGAAAGTCCAGGTTACTGCCGTCCGTGATGATGGCAGCGAGGTATGTTTTAATACTGTCTGCCGTATAGATACGCCGATTGAAATCGAGTATTACCGCAATGGCGGTATATTGCATACAGTGTTGAGGAATTTTTTGAAGGAGAAATAGAAGGAAAGTTCGCTTAGTGTTGCTATTTACTCAGCCTTATTTGGCAGCCAAAGAGCGTAAGGGCGTATCCGCCTAAGGCGGACGCCCCTACTCGCCAGAGTAAATAATCGCAATAGGGGTTTAATATAATAAATCTTTGCTTTAATATTTACTGATTAGACTTTTAAATAACGGAAAGATGATTTTGTTATATCCAAAATGATGTCATTTGTTTTAGCAATAGCGCTTAGCTTTTCTTTGATGTTCTCTAATGCTAAAGCTGCCCTGCTAATTTTAAATACCGGATTGAATTTGAGTTTCTAAGGAAACGTAACACCTGATATATCCTGCACGGGCAGGATGCCTGTGCTGTTATTATAATCATTCTTGCTGCCAAGCACAACTTGACAGCAAGAGGGCGTAGCCCCTACACGCAACAATTCGGAATAAATCAAACCATAATATTTATATGTTAGTATGTCCGTTCTTGGGTGAGGCCTAAAGCGGACGACATCCTGACGTTTATTAATTCCAACCTTATTAATATGTGCTGTCGGAAGTTGCTTCCGACAGCTATGTATTAGGGCGTATTAGCCTTAGGAAAACGCCCTTGCGAGCGATAATTCGGAATTATCATGTCATAATTAATCGCAATTCGGCCAGCCCGCAGGTGGGTCAACCGGTACAGGCGGATACAGCGGCGGATAATCAATACAGTGCTCTATCACACCAGAACCTCTAAAATATGCTACCATTCTGATTACATCACTGCCCATAACTATGCAATCAGCGTTAGCATCCGCCGAGGCCCAAAAACCATCAAGCAGACAAGGATTACTAGATGGAGAACCCTTAAAGTAATTGACCAAGTATGTAACATCTCCTCCGATAACAATCGGCGGCCATAAACCATTAGCCATGTTGGCATCGCCGGGAAGATAGGCATAGCCAACCAACACCGTTGGCGGCAGAAGGCCAAGGCCGGCGCAATCTGCATGCCAGTAGGTCATTCTCAATTCATGGCTTGTTGCCGGGTTGGAGCAATTACAGGGGTCTGCCATAACGCAAGGATAGAAATTACTGCCGGGACCAATTGGTATTTCAGGCGTCATTGGATTGCAATCATGATTTGCGGTTAAACCGCCGGGGGAGGTAATGATGCCGAGACCCGGGTCATCATAATTCCAGCAGCCGTTTGCCGATTGGAAAGATAGTATAATCGGGTCATCGCCAAAATCCCAGATTACCGGAGTATAAGGACTGGTTATCGGGGAGAAAATCACTTGCGGTATAACAGGAAGCATTCCCTCAAAAGTGCCGCCGTCTTCACATTCGAGATTAATCGTCATCGTTCCGGTAGGCTGAGGAGCAACGCTTGATAGACACACCCGGACATCATAATAATATGTTTCTGCTCCGCCCCAAGCAGTAACCTCTATTGGCGAAACGCTTACTAACGACAAGGCCACGATTTCAATATCAATATCATCGGAGGAACCGCAAGAGGGAAATTCAGCTTGAGTCAAACGCTTGATAATAGTATCGGTTGGGCCAAGAATATCCGGCTCCGTGGTTTCCAACGGTTCTCCCTCTAATACAACCGTTCCCTCAAAAGGATCAGAACCGGGACCAAAGAAATCGGGAGGAATCGGTGGACAATCTAATCCGCCAAATACGATATAGGTATTGCTGTCGGGAGATGTTACATACAGATCAAAGCCGGGACTAATATCCACTGTGATTTCCTCAATCGCAGGTAATAGTCCCAAACCGGCATTCGAGGCGTTATAATATATCATAAGTATATCAAAATCGGTTGGATTATTTGAGCAATCGCAGGGATTGCCGTAAAGACAACCAAAGAAGTTGCTGCTGGCATTCACAGCGACATCCATAGTGCTCGCATCGCAATCGTGATCGACAGTCAAGCCGCCTGGTGATGTGATAACACCAAATCCGGGGTCGGAGTAGAGCCAATGACCGGTTGTCGTATAATAAAAGAATATTTCAGGAGCATAACCAAAATCTAATTCTCTGTGTTCATATGGCGGGTCAATTTGATCAAACATTAGCTTGGGTATGACCCTAAGCTGTCCGTCAAAAACACCCCCACTGTTGCATTCAAGGTAAACAGCCATCGACCCGATATCCTGTTGAACAATACTTGATAAACACATGCTTACTTGCCATTGCTCATCGGGACCCATTCCGGTAACAGTTATCGGGGATACACTCACTAAAGAAAGAGCAGCAATCTCAGTTTGAATCGTGTCGGAATCTCCACAGCTATCGAAATGAGCGTCATCTAAACGCCTGATGATTATACTTGCAGGGCTTAATATATCGGCTGGATTTGTTTCCAAAGGATTGCCCTCAAGAATTGTCATCTGGTCGAATGGATCGGAGCCGGGATAGAAAAAGTCTGCTGGTATGGGATAGGTGTTAAAATTGAAATATGTATTACTGTCGGGCGGGCAATCGAATAAATCATCACCGGAATAAATAGTTTGTGCTCCGAAACCCTGAACAAGACGAACCGCGGCAATAGTAGTACCCATCATTCCTTCAAGCACAGACCCGGGACAGCCTGCAAAGTCTATTTGATAGGTAATATCAAAGAAACTATCGACAGCAAAATCGCCGCTGGGAAGCTCCTCTAAACTCGTCTGCCCGGGGCAGGGCAAGCCAAAATCTGTTCCGGCAAAAAGATGAAATGTGCAAAAATCAGGGTCGCCAAAAAGCTGGGCTTCAAGGCGAAACCAATCTGATGGAAATACTTGCAAGGCATCGCCGGGATTGCGGGGACCGTTATGTATCTCGGCGGTAAATTCCATCGCCAATGTTCGGCTAAATCCGGTAAGCACACCGGTGCCGGTTGCTACAAATTCCACAGTCCCTTCAAAACACTCAATTGTTCCGCCAAGAGAGCCGCCCGGCAACTCGCAGGTTCCGGTAGGGAAAGGCTCAGAACAGATAGAGTATATATGGTCGCAAACAAAATTATCAAAACACGGTTCCAACTCAATAGTTGTGCCTGGTGGCAAACCATCGATTATTCTCATATTATCAAACGGAGCAATATACGGACAGAGAGCAGGCAAATCGACCGTGCCGGTACCGTTATCCGGCGCATCGCAGTTACTAGCCTGCGCTGAAACTGATAAACACAGCAAAGCAGACAGCATAACTATCAAGCTTAATTGATAAATTTTAAATCGTCTCATTATCTTATCCTCCTAAGTTTTAAGAATTTAATGACCGAATAACATTTTATCGGAAAATTTAATTATTTTTCCGTAATATTTAATTATTTAGTCGTGAATTCTTACCTGATTTCGTAAAATGCAAATTACTATCACAACAAAATAATTCCCAACTTGATTTTATATCATCTTCAATTAATTTTATAACAACTATTGATGATAACCTGCTTTGGATATTACTAACCCACAATGCTGTTATTGATTTAGATACTTTTATATCAATAATTTGTCAAGTTATAAATTGCTGGAAATTTACCTGAAATATTGTCTTTGCTTTTAAATAACTATTGCCGTCGGGTCGGAGGACCCGACAGCTCGAAAAACTCATACTTTACGGAATTAATAATACATACTTATTTTACTAATAGCATCCTCACACAGTCAGAGAATTTTCCTGCTTCAAGCCGCGCAAAATATATCCCCGACGGCATATCTGAAGCATCCCAAGTGATATTATATTCGCCGGCCTGATGATTACTATCAATCAATGTATCGACTCGCTGGCCAAGTATATTATATATCGATAGAGCAGCATATGCAGGCTTGTCTAAGCTATAGCTAATAATAGTAGAGAGATTAAAAGGATTGGGATAATTCTGATTAAGGCTAACATTTTCCGGTAATCTGCTTGATATTTCTATGTTGCTTTGCTCTCTATAACCATATCTGGCGGTTCCGTATTGGTCATGCTTAAACATCGGCCAGCATGAAAGTCTCGAATTATATTCGCCGGTACCATCGACATAAGCAATATCGCCAAAGCATGAGGCAAATACGAAGTCGGCATCGCCGTCAAAATCCATATCGCCAATCGCTGGCGCAGGGCTATATGTGCCGGAATGATTTCCATCGCTCTGGCAGTAAGGAAAATTATCTAAATATGAGCCGTCAGAATTTAAGCCGAAAATATAGTGAAATGTTTTGATAAAGATTTCCGCCGATGATGGGTCGTTATCCACCTCAGCAATAATCGGTGATGATCTTACATTTCCACAGCTGCCGTCATGATGTAATTCTACAGGCCAATTGTCTAAGAATTGCCCCTCGTGATCATAACCATAAAGGATTTCAACCCACTCCGGCTGTGTTTTCAAGCCGCCGATAAATATTTCAAGGTCGCCATCGCCATCAATATCACCCAGCGCCGTTGATGATAGACGGCAATACTGCGCTTGCACAGGCCAACCCGGTTTTAAATTGCCTGTATGATCCAAACAGTAAATAAAATCATTGTTAGATTCATCATAGGCTGCGATGACAATCTCTAAGAACCCATCGTTGTCAACATCGCCGATTGCCGGTGCCGATTTTACTATACCGGAAGTTTGAAAGGGAAAACCAGGGAGTATCGTACCATCCAGATTCCATACATAAATGTTGTAAGATAACGGATTGATGGCGGGGTAATATGTGCCGGCAATAATTTCCATCTCGCCGTCATTATCGATATCGGCAACAGCCGGCTCGCCTACTAATGTGTCGGCATAGTAGGGGCAACCGCTAAATAATGTCCCATCGTGATGTCTAACAAAAATAGCGTTTCCTGTCGGATAAATAATCTCAAGGTCATTATCACCATCAAGGTCCTCTAAAACAGGTGAATAATTAATGCTATTGTTTATTGGCCAGCCGGGATAAGATGAACCATCATGATTAAACACATGTAAAATATTCCAATCGCCGGCAATTATTTCCTGGTCGCCATCGTTGTCTATATCACCTACAACCGGAGTAGTTGAGAAAGGGGCATTCGCTTCATAAGGCCAGCCAGGGATTATGCCGCCATCAATATCAAGAACCGTGATAATACCGCTCGAATACGGATTTGGCTGTTGGCCATAAGTTGCACATATTATATCAAGAATGCCGTTATTATCCACATCGGCAATGCGTAAAGATGCCAGCAGGGGGGCGTTGATACTGTAAGACCAATCGGTAACATCCGCAGGCTGCATGAAATAGTTATTAGCAACGGATGATTTTACACAAAACAGATTGCCCTCTTCGCTTTGGGTGATGTTCTGATTATATTGGGATATATTATTATTAATATTCTCTTCAGGATAAACGATTTGAGTAAACCCTATGAAAACAATAATGCTGGTTAACATTATCAGACTAATGTTTGCTGCTTTTTCTATTCTCATAAATAACTCCTTGCGCGGTATTTTTTATCTTAATTCAATATTTTATATAATAACTATGTTTAGTTTTATGTCAAGGTAAATTGCTTGTTGCTGGGCTATAACGGGTTCTGTTTCTCTGCAGGAAGTGAGCAAATAGAGTCTTTTATTTCAAGCGATGGCAGTCCGCCGCAGCGGATTTTCCTGCCATTATTACGCGCTAATGTCGTCAGGAAAGGATTTCTGACGATGCGAAAAAATAGAGTCTTTTATTCGAATCGATATTAATGAAAAGCTAATTTATTCTGATATGCTATAACAGGATATTATTCCGTCAGCTTCGCTCCCATTATAATACAGGAACTATACTACCGCCCCATATTAATATCAGTCTCTATAACCCCATCCTTAATCTTGATAATCCGATTCCAGCGGCGGGCTATGCCCATATCATGAGTAATCGTAACAACTGATTTGCCTTGCTCGTTTAGCTTTTCAAACAAATCAATAATCTCCATGCCTGTTTTCGAGTCGAGGTTGCCGGTCGGCTCATCGGCGAGTATTATATCCGGTTCGTTAGCTAACGACCTGGCAATAGCGACTCTCTGCATCTCGCCGCCGGAAAGCTCGGTGGGTTTATGGTCGGCTCTGTCAGCCAAACCGACAAGCGATAGACATTCCATTATCTTTTCCTTGCGATACTTGCCCGGCTTGCCGGCAAAAATCAGAGGCATCTCGACATTCTCATAAGCTGTAGCGTAAGAAAGAAGGTTGAAATTCTGAAATATGAAGCCAATTTTTCTATTTCTAATAGAGGCAAGCTGATGAATAGTCATTTCTGCCACGGGTTGGCTGTCGAGATTATAAACACCATTAGTAGGTTGGTCGAGGCAGCCCATTATATTCATCAATGTTGACTTTCCCGAACCGGAAGGGCCCGTAACAGCTACTAATTCACCGCGGTTAATATTCAAATTTATCCCATCTAAAGCCCTAACCTCAACTTTACCGGTCTGATATATTTTAGTTATCCCTTGAAATGAAATTAAACTTCCATTGCTATTCATTATTCATACCTCAACGCTTCAACCGGGTTAATAGATGCCGCCTTACGGGCAGGGAAGAAGCCGGCTAAAAATCCAATAACCGATAATGTCGCAACTGTAGCAATTGCCACAGGCCAATTTACAGTTGGACGGCTGAGAAGTTCCAGCGCATCCTCCATCGGTAAAAACCAGAATATTTTGCATACCGCAAGGCTGAACATTATTCCCATAAAGCCGCCTGCGAAAGATATTGCCAACGCTTCTGTCATAAATTGAAATATTATATGCTTTCTGTCTGCTCCGATTGCTATCTTGATGCCGATTTCCCTCGTCCTTTCCCGAACTGCCACATACATGATATTAGCGACGCCAATCCCCGCGATAAGAAGAGTCATACCGCCGATAAACCACATGAAAATCTCAATGCCAAGAAAGACCTTGCTCATGATTTCAGCATCCTTGACAGTATCCCAGAACCAAAGACAATGGCTGTCAGTTGGGTCAAACCGATACTTGCCGCCAAACAAACCGAATAACTGCCGTTCCACATCCTTAGTATCTACGCCCTCATTAACCGAATACACTATATTATCAAGATAAGGATCGCCAAAAACAGCAACAAAGGTAGTCGCCGGTATCACAAGGTAATTATCATCAGGGCCGTGATAGTTTGAATTCTGCATCTTTTCTATCATAACGCCGATTACAGTAAACGGCATATTATTAAGCATGATAATTTCGCCGACAGGATCATGGTCTCCAAATATTTCTTCAGCAGCACGGGTTCCTATATATACAACCCGTTTTTTCTTTTCTAAGTCAATCTTATCGATAAAACGTCCGCCCATTTGGGCATAATGTGTTCGCAAGTCCTTAAACTCGGGATATACACCGCTGACAAGCTTATTCACCTGCTTTTTCCCCCAGTTGATAGTTACGCCCCATCTTAGGTATTCGCCGGAAACCATTTTTATATCGGGTACGCGTTTTTTAATAAAGTCAATATCCTCAGACCTGAACCATATTTTTCTGCCGGGCGGCAAGCCCTGAAATACTTTAGTCGTTTGCCCTGACCAGAGAATAACAACACCTTTACCCATTCCTGTACCGGCTTTTCTCATCTGGTTTTCTAAGCCGACACTGAATGCCATCAGTAAGGTTATTGAAATAGTGCCCCATGTAATAGCGAGAATAGTTAAAATCATTCTCAACTTCTGAGCTTTGAACTCTCTGAAAATGAGCTTTAAAAATAAAATAAATTTATAAAACATCATAATCTATAACCTCAAAGCCTCAACGGGATTTAAACGTACCGCTCGTCTGGCAGGGAATAACCCTGCTAAAAATCCAATAGTGCCAATTAGAAGTACAGTTAAAAGCACGTGATTAGCTGCGATAGCAGGGTTGCCGACATACTCGCCAAGATTTAGTAGTGGAAATGCCGCCTCAAATATTTTCGCGATTATAAATCCGGTTATGCCGCCGATTGTGGTTATCAGCAAGGATTCCAAAATAATCTGCCCCATGATATAGCCGCGAGTCGAACCCAGCGCCATTTTGATGCCTATTTCCTTTGTCCGCTCCTTGACTACCACAAACATGATATTAGCGGTACCGATTCCCCCTACAATCAATGTGAAGATTCCTATTATACCGAGAAATATCTTGAAGCCATCGAAAAACGGCTTGAACTGTTTGATGCTTTCATTTGTATCCCATACGTGAAGCGCCTGTTCATCATCAGGATTGAATTTATATTTACCGCCAAGGAATTTGAAAACGTTTTTCTCGATAGCTTTCGAGTGGTCGGGATTGGCTACCTGATAAATCATGTTATTGGGAAAGCGCCTATTAAATATCGTTTTGAATGTGCTCGATGGAATAAAGGCTTTATATACATCACGGCCTCTGTATGAAGAGTTTTGCATCTTTTGTTTCAATACTCCTATCACTAAAAACGGCGTACCTTTTAATACAATATATTTTCCAACCGGATTTACGCCCTCGCCGAAAAGGTCATTGCGAATATTCGTGCCCAAGAAGATTACCCGCTTGCGATATTCAAAATCTATTTCATTATAAAATCGCCCGCCTGCTTCGGGAATAAGATTTCTAACAACGCCAAATTCCGGATAGGTGCCGATTATATTTTGCGATACTGTTTTGCGTCCATAGGTCATCATCCCATAGGAGGAATATTCGGGGGATGATCGGATAATTTCCGGGATTTCGATTGTTAGCATGTCGATATCGTCATCAATAAAACGTATATTTCTCCCCTTGGGCAAGCCCTCGTGCGGCATGGATGTTTTGCCCGGCCATACAATAACCAAACCCTCGCCCAGACCGGCAAAAGTCTTACGCTGATGACGGTATAACCCTTCGCCGAATGATATAAGGATGATTATCGCTGCTGTGCCCCAGACAATCCCGAAAGTGGTCAGGAATGTGCGAAGCTTTTGCTTCTTTATATCTTCAAGAAATTGCTTGAGTATTATCAGTAATTTCAATTACTCAATCTCCTTAGGCGGACGCTCAACAACATTGTCTCCAAGAGCAAGTCCTTCGATGATTTCTATATTAAGGCCGTCGGATAAGCCGATAATAACATCGACCGTATCGATAATCCCAGCTGAATCTTGAACTTCCACAAAGGTTGAATCGCCCTTAAAGGTCAGCAATCGTTCGGGTATAACCAGTATGCTGTCCTTCTTATTGATTATCACATCGGCGTTGGCTGAATAGCCGGCGCGAAGAGTTAACTCGCCAATGTCGTTAATTTCTATTTCGATATCGAATAGAGTTGTATTATCCTGCTTTCTGGCTTTGGGTGAAATTTTAGATAAACTGCCGATTAGTTTCGCATCCGGCAATGCTCCAACTTTCAATTCGGCGGTCATGCCCTCGGATAGTTTGCCTACATCGATCTCATCTACGGTGCCTTTAAAAATAAGTTCATCCATTGGCGCCAGCGTTAAAAGCGGCGTGCCAGCCTGATATGAAGTAAGAGGCACCACCGGGTCGCCTTCATTGACCAGTTTTTCCAAAACCGTGCCGTTAATAGGGGAGACTATTGTATTTTCGCTTTTACCGTTGCCGGTTGTTCCTTTTTGAAGGAGTTCGAATTTTTCCTCAGATAACTGAAGCCTTAGTTCGGATTCATGGTATTGAGCTTCGTTAATATCGAATTCCTCGCGGCTTATAAGGTTTTTTTCATACATTTCTTTATTACGCTGAAAAATCTTTTTAGAGTTATTGTAATCCACTCTTGCCAATTCGAGGTAGCGTTTAGCCTCGGCATACTCAAGTGGTGTCGGATTTGGAGCTACTGTAAGCAATGGGTCGCCGGCTTTTACATCATGTCCAATATCAACATGAAGAGTTTTGACTATACCGGAAATCTTGGATTTGACCTGTATTTCCTGCCGCGGTTCGAGTTGACCGACCGCTAAGGCTTTATCTACAATATTGCCTTTGGCTACTTCAACCAGCTTGAGGCCGTTTTCTTGGCTGTTTGAATTGCCAAAAATTAAATAAGCTAAGCCCCCGATAACTATAACGATTACAGAAATAATGATAATCTTTTTCATCAAAGTACTCCCTTTAATTATCTCAATTTGTCTGCATGGTAATATTACGGAAAAAGATAATACAAGTTTCGGATTATTATAAATTGATTTTTATAAAGAGGTGTCGGTTTTCTTCCTCGCTACCACGGCGAAGAACCCGACCGATTGTTAATACAAGGTAATATTGAAATTATTTTCAACACCATGGGAATAGTCGGGACTGGAAAGTCCCGACTATTAAATATCAATATTTATTTGGTTGAGCCGGCGGGGATAATCTTGCCCATAACCGGCGGAGTTTCACAATTCGGCCAACCAGTGGGAGGATCAACTGGAGGAGGATCGAAAGCCGGGTCTACAGGATGCCACAAAGGTAGGTAATCAGCACACCACGATATTGCCTGCGCACCCCTGAAATAGCCTACAAGCTTGATCACATCGCTGCCCATTACTATGCAGTCGCCATTAGCATCTGCCCCAGCCCAGAAGTATGGATTGCCAGCCGCTGGGTTATACATCAAACATGGAACCGAAGTAGGCGAACCCTTAAAGTAGTTAACCAAGAAAGTAACATCACCGCCGATTACTCTCGGTATCCACAGACCCAATGACTGGTTGACGTCGCCAGCCATATAATAATAACCTGCTGCCACTCCGCATGGCGGGTCAAGGTCGGCGCATAGAGTGTTTGCGGTAAAGCGGTTTTCTGTTGGGCAGTCCGCTTCAAGAATGTCGTCAACGCAATCGCCCGTTTCATTATCACAACAGGAACCGACAACAGGCGCTTCACATGGCGGGTCGAGATCTATACATAGAGTGTTTGCGGTAAAGCGACTTTCTGCCGGGCAGTCCGCTTCAAGAACGTCATCAACGCAATCACCCGTTTCGTCATTACAGCAAGAACCTCTAACAGGCGCCTCGCATGGCGGGTCGAGATCGATACATAGAGTATTTGCGGTAAAACGGCTTTCTGTCGGGCAGTCCGCTTCAAGAACGCTGTCAACGCAATCACCCGTTTCGTCATCACAGCAAGAACCCAAAATTGTTCCTGTTGAAACAGTGAAATGAATCGGAATGTTTGCAGAAGGAATATCTCTATCATTTGACTGCAGATAAAGCATGCCTTCATATATGCCTTCTTCCAATTCGGTCGCATCGCATGTTACTGTTACCGTATCTGAAGTATGAGGAGCTACTTGAGAGCTGGATTTGTTAATCCAGAGCCAGTTGCTTGAAATGAAGTTAATAGCCAAACCGGATGTTATATAAGGCTGATTGTAGCAAACCATAAGACCGTCGGTGCCATCGCTGTTTTCTATTCCGACTGTTGCCTGGTTAACATCGGGTCCGGATGATTCGGAATATTGATAGACTATTTTGCCTGAACTTAGTAAAATGATTTCAAAAGTAAAGGAACCATCGTCATGATAATGAGGAACATCCACATAAGAAATAACGCAGCTATCTGAATTATTCGTGTAGAAATAAGCATTGCCACCTGAATTAAAATTAAGGTCATCCCAGTAAACTGCTAACATATTGTTTGGCGTTGAAATATTAGGGATAGTGCCGTTTTCATAGGTAGTGCTAGTGCTTGAGAAGGAAACATAACCATTCGAGTTAACATAAAATGAATTGTAATCAGTGCCGTAATAGTTGAAAGTAAAGCCAATTGAATATGGTCCTGCCATTGTTTCATCGCCCATGCCGGGAATAAGCGAACCATGAGTAGTTATATCAACCCAATTGTAGACCGGTCCGCCAGGTTCATTCGAATCTTCCCAAGTGTAGCCGTATGTGTCAGGACCGCCGCTGTCAAGTGTAAGCGGTGGGTTCACAGGTTTAATACCATGCTTCTTTGCGCCTACCGAAGTGTGCTTTATTTCGGCTGCAGGCACAGGTTTAAGGGTATTTGTCCGGTTAGTCGTTAAAGAACTAAACATATCCGAGGCTACCGAGTAATGCAAATATCCATCGCCATCATTGTTGATGATTAGGTAATCTTCAACCTGCTGGCCGGGTTCACAATATGGATTAAATACGCTGGGTGAATAAGACATATCAGGCAGAGCTCCTAAACCAACAGCCGTTGTTATCTTGATAGCAAGTCCGGCTTGCAAAACAGTGGCGCCCGGATGATAAGTATTGTCGTATTCATACTGGATACCGTCATTCTGATCCCAGTTTTCAAAACCAACCGAGGAATATGATTCGGGGTGAGTTGAACTGCTGCTGTAGTCATCGTTATTGACTACATTATATTGGAATACAATCTCGCAATCGCCAGTGGGAGTAGGATGCATTGCCGGATCATAAATAATCATCTCGAATGTTTGGGACGAGCCGGTTCTCGAATGAGTCATTTCGCTCCATTCAATTATAAACCAGCCATTGGCAGCATCATGATAGGCAAATACTCCCGCGTGAGAATTGTGTTCATCGTAAACTAAGTCATCCCAAAACGGCGAGATTTGCGCTCTGGCGTTGCCGGGATCAGGTATCGGCCAGTTTTCCCAGTTGTACCAGTATGTACCGTTAACATCAAAGGAGTTGGTATCGAAAGCGACAAAGCCGTTTGTGCAGACAATCATGTGTGTGTAATTTTCACCATAATATTGACATGTAAACGGCAGTGTATATAAAACAGAGACATCATCAGTATCGGGCATTGCTACTCGGTTTAAGGAACTGTTAATTTCGATCCAGTTATATACAGGCGCTGGCAAGAAAGATATATCTGTGTTGTCATATACATAGTAGCCGTAATCATCAGGTCCGGAGGGGTCAAACGAATTAATTGTGCCGATAACCTGTGAAAAAGAAGCTTCAAAAAGGATATCATCCATGTCAATCATATCAGCTGTGAAATTAATGGTGAAATTCACATTGCGGCCATTGAAAGCGCTGTCGTTGACTGTTATATTAAATGGCGTTGTAGCATTTTGACCGGTGCCGCCTATATCGACATTACCGAAATTGCCGGTATTGCTGTTTATCGTGATGTAGGAGTCTAAGCATGATAGTACGCCGGTGATATTTTCGCCGGCTAAGCCGCCTGCATTCTGGAAGAACAGAACCATATCGGAAGTGCCGCCCGGGTCGAGCTGGTTGTTGGGGTCCCCGGGATAACTAACATTAACAGATATCGGTTTGATGGAATTAATTTCCAAAGCAACAACAGCATCCCAATCAGCTTCATTGGCGTCGATTGATAAATCAAGCAGAATAACTTCGCCATGCGGTATATTACCGTCAAGCTCGACAATAAATTGTCCGTTGGCAAAAGCGCTGCTGCCGCTGGCGATATTCGGATAAGTTTGATGAGATGTTGTTACCGTTGCTCTTGAGTCGCTTGATGATAAATCTGCGGTGATGCCTGTGGCATTTTGCGATGAGCCATAATTGTGAAGCCTTACATTAATGCCAAGGATTTCGCCCGGATTGGCATTGCCGTCGCTGTTGCCATCCGAACCGCCGCTGTTATCGTCATCAATAGCAGTGCTGTCGGCGCCAAGAGCCACAGTCTGCGCTGTTGATAGGCATTGACCTATATGAGGAATATAATCACGAGCCGTTACAGTTACGAAAATAGTGTCATCATCAGTGTTATCGAAATGCAAAGTAACATTGCCCGAGGCGTCTGTCCAGTCGCCAGCATAAATCTCTTCGCTTGGCTCATAACCTTTGACTAAATTGACATAAGCGTTTTCCAATGGAAAGCCGCCGTCGGTTGCGTTTACAGTAAGGAAATTCGTGCCAACCGGAATACTTGACGGGTAGGTTACTGTCATAGATTGAGGGATTTCTGTCCTTACGGATAAAGCTGGGTCTCCTAAAGAATTATAGGTATTGAAATATTTTTCAACGTATCCTTCTTCTCCGGTAAAACGAGGGAATGTATTAAAAACGCCCATTTTCCCCATGACTACCAATTGGGCAAAATGATACATATCCTGCTCGAATAGCGCCCAGAAGAAGCCTGTCAAATTCGGGTTGTTCCAGGCAGTATGAGTGCCCGGATCGGTGCTGCCATAGAAACTCACGCCGCCCCTTGGTATTGTCGGTGTACCGGCGCGCAGCCAGGCTTCACCGAAACAATCAGAGGAACCAAAACTGCCCGTACCGCATACGACAGATACCATAATGCCTGCAATTGTCGTATCATTTCTCAAAGAATAAATATCTGAAGTATGATAAGATGGGTTATACCAGCCGCTTGGTCCAGCCCAACCGCGATAGGATACATAGGAAACGCCATTATTTATAGCGGTATTGATTGTACTCCAATTAGGGCATCCACTGCCCCAATCGAAAACTGTATCGACCTGAGTGTAGCCGTGATCCATAGCTAATTCGCGAACCCAGAGATTCGCCAGTCGAGGGGAAGTAGCATAGATATTTCCAGCTACACCTAAACCGCGTTTCCACCAGCCTGGATGAGTTACATTTGGAGTTTGTTCATACTTTAGAATCTTGTTAATAACTGTTCTCAACTCTGTCATGTCATCAACAGCCATTCTCGCAACCAGAATATCGGAGATGAAATCATCGCCATCCATTAACGAATATGGATGATCCGAAGCATAGCTGCCATAACCATAATCGGGAATATCATTCTCCGCATCGCCGACGATTAGAACATATTCGGGAGGGATATCCCAGGTGTTGTAGGCGTTTTGAATATAATTGAAAATTTGCGTTGTTGTAGGGGAGCCGCCCGGATTAATATCCGATTCAGTTGCCACAACAGTAGAATAGCCCTTAAGATGTTTCCATCTGCCAAAAACAGCGATAGTATCGTCAAAATTGTAATTTTCAGGCGTTAAAATTAAGTAGCCGCCCCTGATAACATTATAATCACTTAACACCTCTTCAGCGTTTGCAAATATGTTCTTATAGATAGGTAAAAACGCTTCCGAGATATTGTCATCACGCCTTATTTTAACATTTCTATCATCAAGCCCTTCATACACAAGCTCATATTCGATGCTTGTATAAACTCTCATTTCCCTTGTAACCGGATTATATTGAACAGGGTAAACAATAGTATTAACAAAACGGAAATCTCTTATAATCATCGGTTCGCTGATTTCAACAAGTTCGCCAGGGTAGAATTCATCTTGCGAGTATCCCGCCATGTTCTTTGTAAACGGAACCAATTCATCGCTTCCCTCAACAGTGAATGGCTGTAGGGGAGCGATATCAACATCACTAATCGTTTGATATTCCGATGAAATAATATTTACACTGACACCCGACCTGTCGGGGATAATAATGCATTCTGAATATAGGGGCAAATCAGGCATACCCTCTTCACCTATACAACCAAATTGTTTCGGATTAGCCGCTAGTATTCCAAGACTGGTATATCCGGGTTGTGCCAAATTGGCATCTTCCATTTCAACCCCGCCTAATTGGAATGCTGCAGCCGTAGCTGAGTTCGTAGAATAAATTACCCGAGAATTTTCGATGCTCTCATAATCAGCCTCGAAAACTATCTCGTTTCCTGCCTGAACCAGACTAAATACGGCTAACAGCATGCATGCAATCAGTAATGCTTCTTTTCGCATAAGTACTCCTGTTTAAATTAATAGCAACAAGTTTCATCCTTCTCCAAAAACGCCCCTAAATCCCCTTATGACTTATGCGTATACCCCGAAATATTCAGTTTTTATTTACTTAATAACTACCTTATCGCTTTAAAAACGATGTTCTGGTAAAAGTCTGAGTTAAACAATAAACAGACATTTGATTAAACTACTCTCACTGAAGTTCACAAATGAAGTTTAATAATTTATAGTATCTGAATAATATTTGAGATTATTGTCTCAAATATTCACAACAGATGTTTTTCGAATAGCCTCCTTCCCTTAGGAAATTATTTAATATCAATAATCCAAATAAGATTTAATTCTATCTTGAACTTCCTTTAATAGTTCTCGACTTCCTTATAACGTCTTTGCCGGAACGTAATCTATCCGGCGGCGGAGTTTGAGGACACCATAATAGTTCAGAGTTAATGGATCTGAAATATGAAATAAGATATGATATATCGGAACCCAAAACCTCGCAGCTGCCATTAACATCAGCGGCGGCATAAAGCCAAGCATTAACAGCATCATTCCAACAGCTATCAGGCGGATTAGCACCAATATCTCTGAAAAAGCGCATGCCGTAAGTGGCATCAGCTTCAGTAACATCGCCATCGCCATTGAAATCGCCCGGCACATAATCGCAAACGCCCGGAATGAAAACGTTAAATATCAGCGGCAAATCAAGCGATGGATAATCGATGTCGTTTGTTGTAATATGAAGTATGCCTTCATAGATGTTTTCTTCAAGGTCGGAAGCATCACAGGTAATGGCTATGGTATCGACGCTGTAAGGTTCGAGAGTATTGCTGGTTGGATTAACAGACAGCCATCTGATAGCAGAGCTAAATTCTATCGCTAAACCGGGTTGAACATAAGCGGCATTATAACAAACCTGAAGGCCGTCATTGCCGGTAGCATTTTCGATGCCGATGGTTTCCTCATTGACATTTGAACCGGTAGCTTCCTGATACTGGAATATTATTTTGCCTGATCTCAGCAAAATAATCTCGAAAGTGAAAGAGCCGTCATTAGAATAATGCGGCACTCCTACATAAGAGATGATGCATGTATCGACGCCGTTATTGTAGCGATAAGCATTGCCCCCGCTGGAAAAATTCATATCATCCCAGTAAACCGCCAGAATATCGTTTGGCGTTGAAGTATTAGGAATAGTTCCATTATTGTAAGTTGTGCTTGTGTTTGAAAAAGCAGCATAGCCATTAGAATTAACCCAGAATGAATTGCAATCATTGCCATAATAACTAAAGGCAAACCCGATGGAATAGGGCCCCACCATTGATTCATCGCCAAGACCGGTGATGGGTGTGCCAATAGAGCTAATATCAATCCAGTTATAGACAGGACCGCCAGGCTCGTCAGAGTCTATCCATGTGTAGCCGAAATTATCCGGTCCGCCGCTGTCTAAGACAACAGGTGGATTATAGGGTCCGTTAAAAACATCTGATTTTGATTCGAGAACAGCCGGCGCTGGCGCAGGTTCTGCTTGATGAGCTATTTCAGCCGGCTTAGTTCCGCTTATAAACAAGTTGTCAATCATCTCCGGCGCTATCGCATATAAAAGATAACCGGCGCCGTTATTTTCGATAATTAATTCAGTCTCGACAATCTCGCCAGGCTGACAAGCTAAATCAAAGCTTTCCGGGCTGTAGTCCATATCAGGAGGCGCAGCCAATCCGGAAACAGCGGTGGTTATTTTTATAGCTAAACCATCTTGAAGAATTGCCGCGCCGGGATGATATACATTATCGTATTGATACTCAAGGCCATCGTCTTCGTCCCAGTTTTCAAAACCAACCGATGAATAGGCTTCCGGGTGAGAAGAACTGTTGTTGTTGTCATCATTGTTAATGACATTATACTGGAATACAATCTCACAGTCGCCGGTTGGAGTCGGGTGCATTAATGCGTCATAGATGATTATCTGGAATGTTTCCGGCGAGCCGGTTCTTGAATGAATAAAACCGCTCCATTCGATTATAAACATTCCATTGGCGGTATCATGGTATTTGTAAATTCCATTAATGCTTCCGCTTGATTCCATGTCATCCCAGAATGGTGAAATCTGTCCGCAAGCATTGCCGGGATCGGGTATCGGCCAGTTGTCCCAGTTGTGCCAGTAGCTGCCGGCTCTGTCATACGGAAGCGTATCTAAGGCGATAAAGCCATTAGTGGATACAATTATTTTACGGGTAATCTCACCGTAGTATTTGAAATCGAAAGGCAGACTGACTATTGTTGAGGCGTCGTCATTATTAGGCATGGTTATTCTTGTGCCGCTTCCGCCATATTGCGGATTTATCTCAATCCAGTCGTATATGGGAGCCTCGGAGAATCCCATATCAGTGTTGTCATACATATAATAGCCGTAATTATCCGGTCCAATCGGGTCATAGGAACTGATAGAACCGATAACTATGGAGAATGTTTTTTCGAATAATACATCATCCATATCAGACATATCTGATGTAAAAGCAACGGTGAAATTGATATTCCTGCCGTTGAACGCCCCCGTATTCACAGAAATATTAAACGGCGTCGAGCTATTATCTCCCGACTGGTTAATATCAATATCGCCAAATTGCCCGGTGGCATTGTTAATGGTAACGTAATTATCCTCACAGCTAAGCGCGCCTGTAATCTGCTCGCCGTCAAGACCGCCAACATTGGTGAATGATAATACTATATTCGATGTTTCGCCCGGGTCTATGCGGTTATTGGGATTGCCGGGATAGCTTACCTCAACCGAGACGGGCTTTATCGAGTTTATATCAAGAACGACCACAGCCTCCCAGTCGCCTTCATTTGAAGTAACTGCCAGATTAAGCAGGATAGTTTCGCCATGAGGGATATCCTGGTCAAGCTCGACAATAAACAGTCCATCAGGCAAAGCGCTTTGACCGTGATTGATATTCGGATATGTCTGATCACCTGTTATAATAGAAACAGCCGGGTTATCGGATGTCAACGATGCGTTGATTCCGGTAGCATTAACCGAGGTGCCGAAATTCTTAAGTCTTATATCAAGACCAAGTGTTTCGCCGGGATTAGCTTTGCCGTCATTATTGCCGTTAGTGCCGCCGGCATCGCTATCATCGATAATTAAGCTGTCGGTTCCAAGAGCGACAGTTTGCGAAATTGACAAACAATGCCCCATATGCGGAATATAATCCCGCGCCGTAGCGGTAACGAAAATCGTATCGGCGGAAGTATTAGTAAAGTGTATGATAACATTACCCTCATTATCAGTCCAGCCGCCGGCATATATTTCCTCGTTTATGCCATAGCCTTTAACTAAATTCACGTAAGCGCCCTCAAGCGGAAAGCTGTTATCTGCGACATGTATGGTAAGGAAATTTGTTCCCACCGGGATATTAGCCGGATAGCTAACTGTCATCGTCATCGGTATTTCAGTGCGCACCTCAAGTTGAGGATCTCCAAGCGAGTTATAGGTGTTGAAATATTTTTGAATATAACTTCCAGGACTATTAAGAGAAGGATATGCCTCAAAGATTCTCCATTTGCCCATAAACATCAATTGGGCAAAATTATACATGCCCTTATCAAACAAGGCGGAGAAGAAGCCAACCATATTCGGGTTGTTCCAAGCAGTATGTGTGCTACCATCAGTAGTGCCATAAAAACAAGGGCCTCCTTTGGGGAATGTCGGCGACCCGGCGCGAATCCAAGCCTCGCCGAAGCATATGTTTGACCCGAAATTGCCAGTACCGCATACTATCGATGCCATAATGCCGGTCTTCCAGCCATTTGATAATCCGTTGATATTTGATACCGTATAGTTGGGATTATACCAGCCGCTTGAGCCAGCCCAGCCGCGGTAGGAAACATACGAAACGCCATTATTAATAGCTGTGTTGATAGTACTCCAGTTTGGCGCGCCGCTGCCCCAGTCAAATACTGTATCTACTTGAGTGTAGCCATGTTCTAATGCTAATTTCCTGACCCATAGATTAGTAATGCGGGGAGAAGTAGCATAAATATTGCCGGCAACTCCCAAACCGCGTTTATAATAGCCGGGGTCTGACATATCTGGTTCCTGCTCATACCGCAAAACCTTATACATAGCTGTGCGAAGTTCGGTCATGTTATCAACCGACATGCGGGCAAGGAAAATATCTGAGACATAATCGCTGCCATCGATAGTAGTATATTGATGATCTGAGGTGTAGCCGGAATACGGATAATCGGGAATTCGCTGGTCTTCATCGCCTACTATGAGTATATATTCAGGCGGCAAATCCCAGTTCTGATAGGCGCCCACTATAAAATTGCGAACTTGAGTATATGTCGGTGAACCTGTGGGCGTTATCTCATCGGATTCAACAATCCGGGTAGGGTAGCCTTTCAGATGTTTCCATCTTGCCAATGCTGCGATAGTATCTGCAAAACTCATGTTGTTGGGCGTTATAATTAAATAGCCGCCTCTAACCACTTCATAATCAGAAAGGATTAAGTCGGCATTGCTGAATACGCTTTCGTAAATCGGCAAAAACGCTTCCGAGATATTATAGTTGTTTCTAACCTTGAGATTTCGCTCATCGACGCCTTCATAAATCAGCTCATATTCCACCGATGTATATACGCGCATTTCCTTAGTTGCGGGATTATACTGAACAGGATTGATATTAGTTTGCACAAAGCGAAAATCTCTCATTATCATCGGTTCGCTTAATTCAACTAACTGTTCGGGGTAAAAAGCATCTTTCTGATAAAATGATTCATTAAACACAAACGACATTTCCTGCTCGCCCGATTCAAGAGCAAAAGGCTGAGAAGGCATCGCATTTATGTTCTGATAGGTTTCAAATTCGGATGAAATTATATTTACGCGTACGCCAGACCTGTCGGGAATAATCACAAAATCGGAATATACGGGAATGTTTGGCAATCCCTCCTGATGCGTGAATCCAAAATCGGAAAGCTCTGATTGAACAGGTAGAATTTTAGAAAATTCCTTGCCGGCAATATCGACAGGCTCAAGCGTCAATCCGCTTAATGAAAAACATATCGAGGTTTTCATATCGTTTGATAGCGTAACTTCGGCGGCTGTTTTTCCTGCGGAATCATAGGTAAGATTGGTACTTCCAAAACACAACACAGGAATAAGGATTAAAATAACTGTCATTAATTTCATTGAAATCTCCTCGAGCTAAAAGCATTCTCCATCAGTAGGCGGATTGCCGCCTCTGAAATAATTTACAAGATAAATAACATCGCTGCCTAAATTTAGGCAATCACCATTTACATCGGCTCCCGGATAAAAACCGTTAACCTCAATCGGCGGAGCTGATCCGCCGCGGAAATAATTAACTAAGAACGTAACATCCGAACCGATTATCGCCTCATCACCATTAGCATCTCCCGGCATATAAAATACCGTCAAAGTGTCAACTGTAAATTGAAACGGCTCGGAAGGATCAGAATAATTAATCCCATCAACTGCAGTTACCCGCCAGAAATATGAACCATTTTCAAGAGGCGCAACATTAGTATATTCAGATGGCGGCACTGCGGAATCACATTCAACTATACTGCCGAATTCAATATCTTCAGCAAGTTCGAAAATATAAATAGTAGTGCCGGCTGGCACATCCTGCCAGTCGAAGTCGATAAATTGCGTTGACAGTGTATCGCCATCTTCAGGCGTTTCTAAAACCGGCGTCGGCAATAGCAAGTCAATAGTAAAGTGAAACGGGGAAGAGGGGTCGGAATAGCGATACCCATCAAAAGCGGTAACTCGCCAGAAATATTCGCCATTCTCAAGAGGCGCAACATTAGCATACTCAGATGGCGGCACTAAAGAATCGTATTCTACCATATTGTTAAATTGAACATCCTCAGCTAATTCAAATATATAAATAGTAGTGCCGGCTGGCACGTCCTGCCAGTCGAAATTAATATACGGCGATGATAATGTGTCGTCATCCTCGGGTTCATAAAGCTCCGGTGTAGGCAGTATGAATTCAACTGTGAATGAAGCAGCTGGCGATGGAGCAGAATAGCCGTTGCCGTTATATGCTGCTGCTCGCCAGTAGTAAACTCCCTCTTCAAGAGAGGAAGTGTTCGTATATTCCGATTGCGCTGCCGTAGAATCATATTCCAGCAATGGATTAAATGATACATTATCGGCAAGTTCGAATACATAGCCGGTAGCGCCGACAGAGTTCTCCCAATCAAAAGTTATAAAAGCGGCATTAACCGTATCGTTTATTGGATAGATTAATACGGGAGTCGGCGGCGTTGGATTTTCAGGCTGAAGCAAGACATCGGTAACAGCAGGCACGCTCGAACCTACAGCTACACCGGAAATCGTTTTTGTATAGTAGCCATCCTTGATAAACCGTAAAGTGTATGTGCCCGGTAGAAGCAGACGGTGATAGCGGCCAAAATCGGGACGCGACAATCGCGGATTTATATCCTCGTTAATGTGTTCCAACACTTGCACTTCAGCCTCAAGCGGCTCAAGCGATATCGAATCCCTGATAATGCCGGTTATCCCCGGTCCCAAGGCTCGTTCCAGAAGGTAATACTGGCCGGGAAGATGCGCCGCTACTATCGAATCGACTAATGAAGTATCCTGGATTGTAGTGTCTGATATTTCCACTGTAAATGCCGCGGTGCCGAAATTACCGTAAAAGTAAGTCTTGAAATCGCCTTTGTTGACCAGACCGCGCCTGGCATCATACATCCCGCCGGGGTCGGATGTTGTATCGGGGATTGGCAGTATCAAAGATGTGAATTCTTCACAAATAGTATGCAATAAATCTTCATCAGGGCAATATCCATGACCTCCTTGACTGGGATACCAATACCATGGGTAATATGCACAGTTTGGTCTGCCATAAGTTGGAGTATGATAATCCATAGCAATAACCGGCCGATATTGCCAGCCAAAATCTCTCATAGCCCTGTTTTCTGATTCTGAGAACGGATAGTAGCCTTTAAACATCAGGCTTTCCGGCACATTGCTATTGGTGCTTCCGTCAATACTCCAACCGAAATCATAGTTGCGGTTGTTATCAACCCCGTCATGGTAATCGAAAACGCTGTTGGTGTCGTTGTCGCTTTTATTCTTGCGCCAATCAAGGTCGCCAGATTCAACAACGAGATGCCCTTCAGGATTGACAAATGGAATGGCAAATATTTCCATAGCCTGAATATAGCCTATAATAGTAGGATTGCCCTGGTCATACTTGCTGACTATATCCTGTACGAAATTTACGATAACCTCAACGCTTAGAAGTTCATCGGCATGCACCCCGCCATCAAGAAAAATCACCGGCTCGTCCTCATCGATAGATGGATTGTCCGATATTTTAAGTCTGAGCATTGGGATACTGTCGCGGGTTGAGAAGCCAAGCGTGTCTAAATATAGTATTTCCGGATGAGAATCCCGCAAATCGGTTAGCGTATCAAGTACTTCCTGATAAGTATGCCACTTATCATCTAAAATCCCCTGACTGAAAGCAAACCCTGACAACAAGATAACAAATATCATCGTTGGCAGAATCGTTAATAGAATTTTTGTGTAGTTGCTTTTCTCCCCGGGATAAATTGACATCTCAGTTGGCAATCTCATTTTATCCATCCTCCCTAGACCCATGCAGATTTAAAGCAGTTTTTAATGATTATTATTTAGCATAATCTTACTATATTATTTTGAAATATTGAATTGTTCTGTGCCTGAGACCTCATAGTAAAGAGTTTTTGAAAGGAATAATTTAAATACTGAGTATTTTGAATTATTCGCAGTATTTGAGTATTATAATACACCAACATAAACTCACTGAGGTTAACAGCATTATCATTAAACTTTATCAACCATAATTTAGTAAAAATATCATTATTTGTCAACACTTTTAATTGTATGTTGTGTTAGTTCTATAAATATCCATTATTTTAATTAAATCGGCGAAACATCAGCATTGGATTAGCTTTGAACGCAAATATAATGAAATATTTATCTCAAATTACGCATAACATCAATAATATTGTGCTATCGAAAGACTTTACGCGACAGCGTTTGCATAACGGTGATTTATTGTCAGGTGCGAGGACCTGACAATACTTGCAATAGTTTTATAACAGGCTAAAGCCCCATAGTCAAGCCTTTACGATGAGATATACCCAAACAGGCTTTACAATTAGGACAAAAATAAATACATCGCTTGCCTAAGTCACCTTTCAACTCCTGATAAGCCACTTTGGTCAGTTCTGCCTTACAGTGAGGGCAGATAGGTATTAAATCATCTCTTTTTTCAAGCACAAACATCACAGACCTCCAATCAAAATAGTTATCCGATAATAGACTTTAATACTTTATACACATCTGCAGCAGTTTTATTCAAGCTAAACTTCCAGCTTTCTCCATCCTTAAAGGAAACCGACTGGCAAGATAATGAAAATAGCTTTTTGAATCGCTATGCCCGATAGTTAGTTGTTGTAATGTATTACTGTTTAAAGAATTAACAATGCCGGAGGTGGGATTCGGTTCTAAAATATGTAATATAGAATATAGAGTTACGGTAACTGGGACATAATTGGGATGGTTATTGTCTTTTTTTTGTCAATCCCTTATTCCTTATTACTAATTTTAAAGCGTTGTTCACAATTCGGCCAGCCATCAGGCGCTTCAGCCGGCAACTCATCAGGAGTTAGCCAGGCCGGTTCATAATCAGTGCAATATTCAATAGTGTTTATTCCCTTGAAATAATTAACCAACCTGGTAACATCGCTGCCAATGATATTGCAATCGCCATTAGCGTCAGCAGAAGCCCAGAAGCCTCCTAAAAAACACGGCATGCTGGAAGAAGAACCTCTGAAATAATTAACTAAGTAGATTACATCACTGCCAATGATCGTAGGCGGCCAGAGACCGTTTGCCATATTTACATCGCCGGGAAGATATGCGAGAATCGAAATCGAATCGACTAACTCAAATTCTTGAATCTGCGACCATTCTGACCATAGCAGATTTTGGTTTCTATACCTGATGCGCCACCAGTATGTCTGGTCAAGTTGTAGTATTCCATTTTCTACTGATAGCTGAGTCAAATCAATACCCTCATTAAGATCGATTGGTTCATAAAATGGCGGGCCGCTATCACCGTATATGTTTTCCCAATCCCGAACGCTCTCCACAATTGGACTTGACCAATCATTCTGAACTTCCGTTAGTTGGAAATGAGAACTCATAATTGGCTCAGTGCCGACATCATAAGCAGAACCCATTAATGTAACCGGTTCAATTGCCTGGCGCGCCGGTTCTAAGGCATAAGGAGTTTCCGGCGGTTCACTGTTTCTATCACGGCCAAAGGAGTCAAATAGGACGTTATTCATTGGCATATCTTCATGTCCAAGAGAGTAGCTGCGAGCCATATAAGATTTATTAGTATTATCTATTTCTACTAATGTATAGCCATAATAATCATGAGCGCGATGAATCTCGGGGTAATCCGTTTGATTGTCGTACATGCCCCATCGAGCTAAAGCGCATCCACCGCCGCCTTGAAGTATTATCCTCAAATTGCTTTCCAAGCTGGCGCCGCGTTCATAGTTATGGGAATGCCCATAAAAGAATAATTCAACCTTTTCAAACTGAGACAGCAAAGGTATAACTTCATCTTGAGTCCAGGCAGTATTGCCATTAGGCCAGATTTCGCTGTGTCCCGGGTGATGAACAAATACAATAATCCAATCGATTTCATCATTATTATCCGAATCATTAAGCAGCTCCTCCAGCCAGTTAATCTGAGTTGCTCCCTGCGTATTGCTGTTAAGCGCTATAAATAACACCGAGCTAATTCGAAAAGAGTAATATAATTCGCCTTCAGACCCTCCGATTATTTCATATTTCATGTAATCATAATAATAGCTTGCCTCTGCTTCGTGATTGCCAATGCTAACCATAAAAGGTACTTGAGGTGATACCGAATTAATAGGATTAAAGAATTCAGCAACATACTGAGGTAATGATAAGCCATTGCCTACAATATCGCCAACATTGAGGATAACATTAATCTGATGATATACAGAATCGCCGTACAACTCAATAACCTTAGTTCGCATAGCATTTATAACTTCCGTATGCTGGGCTATGTATGTTCTGGTATCGCCAATAACTGCAAATCTAATATCAACGTCTTCGCTATTTAAAGGTTGCGAATGAAATGTTTCTATTATTGATACTGCCGTATCGCTAACGCAGCGGTAATAATAGTCTGTATTAGGCTCAAGGTTTGTCAGTCTTACAAAGTTCCAGATTGTAGCCTCATCGAAAAAATGATAATCGCCGGTTTGTGAGAATCCTAAGGCCGGAGTAGTTCCGTATTCTACCATTGGTTCGGTAGAGTCGGCTGAATGCCAGCAGACATATATTGAATTGGGCGTCGGTGTTTGCAAGTAGGGGGACATATGCGCCAATAGCTCTGTTGATGAAAAAAGCGCAGCAGAGATTATTATAACAATTATAATTATTTCAGGCGCGTAAAATCTATCAAATTTAATCATATTTAATCCTCTCAACAGTTAAGACTATATCTTTAAGCTAGCAAGTTAACTTCTAATCTTATAATAAACCTAATCAAGGGATAAAGCAAGTAGAAATATTTATAAATGTTGTCAAATATCAATGAGTAATTACACGGTTAATTGCCTGTAATTCAATGCGATAGTGTTGTACTCCAATAATTTACTTAAGACTGAAATCAACTGCCGGAGGTGGGATTCGAACCCACACGATCTTGCGAACACTGCGCCCTGAACACAGCGTGTCTGCCAATTCCACCACTCCGGCTGTATTAACAGCTATTATTATAGTAATTCATAACTATACCCGCAAGATTTATTTTTCCATGATTTTCCCTAAACGTCAGACAACTAACTATATTAATCAACGAATCATCACGCACCAGCATCAGCTGCAAGTAGAGTATTCTGGTGCTATAAAAAAACCTCAGGATGACCTTATGTTGCCATCCTGAGGTTAAAGCATAACTTTAAGATATGTTGCGTATTACATTATACAACAAGATGTTAATGCATTCCGACTTCTCCTGTTTGCTCAATTATTTCATCAGAAATCGCTGGTGTGGGAATGCAATCCGGATATGTTTCCTCAATCGGTGGAATACAGGGATAATAAGGACAGTATAATGGCCCGGAGTTGCCTCCCCTGAAATACCTGACCAAATAAATCACATCACTTCCCATGATTATACAATCGCCGTTAGCATCAGCAGAGGCCCAGAAAGTCCCATAAAGGCAAGGATCCGATTGCCCTTCATAGAAGTAGTTCACTAAGTAAACAACATCCGCGCCGGATACTTCTGCAGGCCAAATACCTGTACCCATGTTAGCATCGCCAGGCAAATAACCATATACTTCATCGACAACAAATGTAACCGGAACCTCAAAAGGTGAGTTGGTTTGATCGTTTGAGTAAAATGTAACCATTCCGGTGTAAGTACCGGGTTCAAGGTCTGTCGCATCCATCAAAACTTCAATATCAATATCAGGATCGCCCTCATGAATAGTACCGCTTAAAATATCAATAGTAAGCCACGGCGGTTCACAGTTTATCCAGGCAACATAGTCATTGCCAAAATCACCTGTCCCATCGCATGGTTGATTATACCAGGCGGCAGGCCCAACCCATATCCAGTATGTTCCCGGAGGCAGACTGCTGATTATGCTGGTAGTATCGCCGGCAACTGCGCTGGCAAAATATAATGCCTGAAAATCATCACATTCATCACCGGGAGAACCAGGCTTGATTATGAAAGTAAGGAGAGGGAAATCAGCCGTAATAGAGTAATAAAGCAAAGTAGATTCAGTCAAGGTTAATGTAAACCAATCAGTGTCGCGAGTGGAACCATCCGACCAGCTTGTCCCGCATAATATTGTATTGCAGTCAACCGTTTCGAACGCTTCAGAGCCGGGGAACATGGCGCAGCCGCCATTTATATCATCCCCGCACGCTTCAGCTTCCGCGATGCCGTCAATAGGACAATCGAGACTCATGATTATTTCATCCGGCTCAAAAATATCATCAGTCGAAACAGGCATATTCTGATATAAAGCCTCGATATTCTCAGGAGCATAAGGACTTAGAAGACTGTGAATATCAACCGAATTATTATCGATTGCATGCTGCGAACCTCTGTTATCGGATAAAACTATGGTAACATTTTGCGTAGCTTCGGCAATAAAATTTAGCCGTCCCGTGCCGATATTGGAAACGGTTAAAATCTCGGTATCGGTGAATCCTTCAAGCGCCTCGCCATAAACAACGGTGGGAGTAACTGAAAAAACAGGTATTCCCGGTTCGCAGGTTGCATTAGCGATATAATCGTTTGTAAACATGCCGCTTCCATCACAGGGCATATCAAACCAGCCATCAACACCGACAACTAGCCAATACGTGCCAGCTTCAAGCTCCAGTTCAAGGTTTGCAGTTAGGCCGGGTTCGGCAGCATCCGAACCGAGGAAGATGCCATCGCATCCGCCGGTACCATTATATATCCAGATTCTGGTGGGGGCTTCACCAACCGCCGACCAATTAATAAAACCGCGAGTAGTTAAAATGATTTCGTACCAATCCATATCGCGCGTGTGGAAATTTGACCAATACGTGCCGCAAATATCGGTATCACAATCTATCGACTCGAACTGTTCATAACCCGAAGGCATTAAACAACCGCTATTGTCATCATCGCCGCAAGCTTCTGTTTCCATCTGCGCACCGCCCGGACAGGTAACGACTGCTTGAGTGTATTCGGTAATGTCGATAGTGAATCCGAAATCGGAGGCAACATTAAAATAAACAGGAAGATAGTATGTTGCCGGCCCGGGAAGACCAAGCCATCTCACCTGAGCATTCGTATAACCATTAGAGCAGTATGTTTCGTAGTATTGATAAGCTTCGATATAGTCGGCGCACTCAATACCGCCGGAGGGGCAATCAGCATAGAGAAGACTTGCGCTGTAATCAATCTGGTCATTTTCAGTCAGACAATAATCGATGGTTACTTCATTCCAGGCTGAATTGACATCAAATTTATACCAAACCGCAGCTTCACCAAAACCGTCAGGGCAATCGATTGTTGCATCAATGGTCGTTCCATAAACATTTGCCGGAAACGGGCTGTTTATTTGCTCGGCGTCGATGCATTCATCGTTTAGTGGAATGTCTAAGGCGATGTTATCCTGCCCATTATTGCCATTAGCTTCAGCTATTAACCGCTCCGGCAATGAAGCCTTCTCGATTAGGGATGGATTTTTGGCGGTTAAATATGCCGAGTAATTGCTTGATACATTTTGCTCACTTGCCCGGGTAATAATCGATCCTATAGCAAATACCATGACAGCAATTACCAGTATAAATTTTTTCATTTTTTATCCTCCATTGAAGCACTATTCTTGGGTATGATTAATGGTGTTTTATTATCAATATAAGTAACCATCAAAGCAGAAGGAGGCGGTGTTTGGGGGCAAAATTGAGGCGGCGGATTATTACCCTTGAAATACTCCACCAAATAGATAATATCCGAGCCCATAAAGATGCAATCGCCATTTACATCAGCCGCCGCGTACAGCCATTCGTCCGTATAGCCATTGTAACAGCTATCAGGAGGCGGTTGACCAATACCTTTAAGATAACGGACTCCATAGGTAATATCTCCGCCAATAACTATATCATCGCCGTTGATATCACCAGGAACATAGTCGCAAGGGAATTTCATAACCATATCGAGGATTGTAACCTGCCTGTTTAAAACACTCACACCGGCAACTACCGTATCACGGTAAACCTCGTGTGAGAACAGTACGTCATAAGTACCAACGATAAGGCTATCGAGGAAATAGCTGCCAATCGCATCAGTGCTGTCGTCTATAGATGAAGGTATGGCTGTTATATAACAGTCTTCAATCGGATATCCCATTTCATCAAGAACTGTTCCCGCAATAGAACCATAAGCTTTGAAAAATACCGGGCTGAATACTTCTATTACTGGATAGTTCTGCGAAATTAAAGTATCGCTGGCGCTGGAAGGTCCCAAAGACGGATTTAATCCCGCTCCAAAACAATCAACTGTATCCAGAACAAGTGTCGGATCATTAACAGTCTGAACAACGAATGTAAGAACTTTGGTTGGAATCACCTCGTGAAGCCATGGATTTGGTTGTGATCCTATGCTGCTAATTCCCCAGAACGATTGGCTCGACCAATCTTCAGGATTCGGAGGCGACCCATAAGACGAAGAGAATAAAGCGACATCCCATTGTGTGAAAGGATAATATACCTGTCCTTTATCCTGGCTCAAATGGTCGGCAATAGAATGATCATCAGTACCCAAACATAAATGAATGTAGGAAAGATAAATCGATTCAATCGTTTGTATATAAACATCAACCTCAAGTTCGTCGTCCAAATAGCCTGTTAATGGAGAGCTGTCGATATTGCCATACCAAGCAGACACACCAAAAAATATTGAGCTTGATGATGTCGCCGAGTCGTTGCTGGCGTCCACATCCGCGGGCAGAATTGTGTATGAAATAAAGTTGTAAGTCGTATCATTTGAGGTATATAGCGTGCTATCGAAAGCAACGGTGTCTACTGTACCGCCAACCATATCGACAACAGTAACCGTATCAACAAACATCGGCGTAGGAGAAGCCAGCATATAAGCCTCAAAAACAACATCAAAGGTGCTTATTGCAGTTCCATAATTAACGATTTCCGATTTAAGGGGGTATTCGGTATTAAGCTGTACAAACTGCGGCGGGCTGATAATGCCGGAAACGCCCACATCGTCAAAAGGCAGAGGCTCAAGCTGTACGTTTAATGTAGTAGTGCTATTGGCGATAACATTAACGCCGGTTACCACCGTATCGCGATGGTTTGGATGCGAAAAGCTTATGTCATGCGAACCGGGAGACAAATCGGACAATAGGTAATACCCATTTATATCAGTTATGTCAACCTTGCCGGATACAAGGTCTTCTACAAGAATGTCGATTACCGGTTGAGCTAATTCGTTCGTTACGGTACCGGCTATGTGTCCAGCGCCGCGGAAATAAAAATCGCTGTGATACTCAACAACCGGATATCCGGCGCCGCCGACAGTATCACCCGCGTTCGAGGGTCCCTGAAATTGATTTTCTCCTGGTCCTAATGCGTCAACAGTCTGGCCAATAAGAAGGGGGTCGTTCTTGGTTTTAGTCATATATCTTAAAACATGAGTCGGTGTATGAACAGCAAGCCAGGGAGCTTCCGAATGACTCGACAATCTGGCGAACCCGATAAAAGATTGGCTTGACCAGCCCGCCGGATTGGGGGGAGAACCATGCGGATCTACAAACTCGGCGCCATCCCATTCCGTGAAAGGATAAAAAAGCTCTCCTTCGGCAACGGATAAAAGACTGTCGATGTACAGGTCGTTGGTACCGAGGCACAAATGAACATCGGCAACAAAAACATCATCTCCACACCAGACGAAACAGTCAACGCCGGTTCTACTCCCTATATCAGCTTGAACTGGCGAACCATCAAGATTGCCGTACCAAACAGCAAAAAACTCAACAAAAGATGTTGTAATAGATGAAGTGTTGTTAGCTGGATGTATATCGCTGGCAAGAATCGTATATGAGGTTAGCTGGTATGTTGTGTCGAGAGATGGAGTAAAAGACTGGTTGAAAGTAATAGTATCAATCGTGCCTCCGGGCATGAAAATTACTGAAGCGGTATCCGACAATATCAGAGTAGATGTGCCCTGAATATAAATATCGTATACAACATCAAAAGTACTAGAGCCCACTTCAAAATTCGTAACCTCTGATTTAAGAGGAAAGGCGACTCCAAGCACAATTGTCTCAGCAGGACTTACGATAGCAGAGACTCCAACATCCTCATCATCTTGCAGAAGCAAGCCGCCCGATTTATCCGAGGGTTTAGCCCAGGCATAAATAGCCATAGCCTGAAAAATTAGCAATAGGGTAAATAAAATTATTACCACTTTTCTCATCGCTGTTTCACCTCCATTGTTAAACAGTAAATAAATTATTATCTAAAAACTCAGTTGCTTTAATCAACCCAAAGCCACAATATACTAAATTCTTTGCAATATCTTTGGTTAAAATCCTTTTAGGTAAATATTCAATGAACAAAATTTTGTAGTTTTAATTACATTTCAATTACGTTAAATACATTATTGAAGTTCTCACTTCGGTCTCCCTCAAGTTAAAAAGCAGTAGAACTCTGGAGCCATTTTAAATTTAGCTAATATGCAAGTATTTGTCAACAAAATTCTTATTTTATTTAAGCTTATTTATTTATAACGCCATTACCCGAATTTCATTCGCAAAGTATGAAGTTGGCGTTCGCGTGATTATTAAGATAAACTAAACAGATTTTGCCCAATGGATATTAAGCGGATAGCACATGTTCTCATACAACAGCTATTAGTTTATTTGATATTATTATTTCACTAAAAACCTAACTGGAAGATTACCAGAACTTCTTGAGTCAGATACTCAAGTTATTTTTCAAACCAGAAATCCATAGCCAATCAAGCTAAAGATGCTTAGTCCAATAAGTTGGCTTATTATTACCCTGTGCTAAAGAAATATTTCAACATACTCCCAATATCAAAACCTTGACAAATTTGTAATTTAAAACTATTATTCAAAATATGAATATGAATTGATTAAGGAGCACAGTGTCTTTTAATAGGAGGAAATTTGGCTTTATCTAAAGGATGTTTATACGGATTAGTGATATTTGCAATCATTGCTTTTTTGGTGCTTCTTGTCGGTGGTACGATATTAGTGTCTTACAATAGATTAGTTAAACAGGACGAAAGAATCAATGGGGCTTGGGCTGATGTTGAAAACCAGCTTCAGCGCCGCAGCGATCTTATTCCTAATTTAGTGGAAACAGTCAAAGGATATGCCAGCCATGAAAAAGAGCTGTTTGAACATATTGCCGATGCTCGAGCCAAGCTCGCCGGCGCCGGGACTATACCAGATAAGATAAACGCAGCTAATAATTTAAGCGGGTTCTTAGGCCGCCTGTTAATGGTTGTAGAAAACTATCCTCAGCTTAAAGCCAATGAGAGTTTCAATAGATTAATGGATGAACTGGCGGGAACGGAAAATCGAATAGCTGTCGCCAGACGTCGATATAATGAGCAGGTAAAAGAATATAATAGCTCGATTAGAACTTTCCCAACTAATATGATAGCCGGGATGTTTAATTTTGGGCAGAGAGAATATTTTGAAGTACCAGAGGAGGCAAAAGTAGTTCCGGAAGTAAATTTCGGAAAATAAGATAGCTGTTGGACATAATGGCAGGTCGGGCGGTTGCCGGATGTTTAAAAACATCGGGAGGAAA
Source organism: Candidatus Zixiibacteriota bacterium (assembly GCA_021159005.1). Taxonomy (NCBI): domain Bacteria; kingdom Pseudomonadati; phylum Candidatus Zixiibacteriota; species Candidatus Zixiibacteriota bacterium. The sequence continues at coordinate 43,525 of JAGGSN010000136.1, forward strand.
GTCCGAGCTTTCAAGGGCAGAGCGCCTCATAACGAGAGGGATCCGAAAGGGTACGGAAAGCGCCACAGAAAATAAACTGCCTGTAAAGGTAAAGGTGAAAAGGTGGTGTAAGAGACCACCGCTTTGATGGAAACATCAGAGGCACGGCAAGCCCCGCTTGAAAGAAAGGCCAAATAAGGGGAATTGAAGTTGCTCGCTTCGCTTAATCCCCGGGTAGGCTGCTTGAGTTTTCATGCGAATGAGACCCCAGATAGATAACCGCTATCCGCCGAATATTTGGCGGATACGGAACTCGGCTTACAGACCTGCCTTAATTTGAAAATACGAGGTTGATATATAAATGGATTTAAAATGGGTCGTAGCTGATGAAATCCATGTTGAAGAATCAAATAAGTTAGCTGACGAATTAAACATACATTATATAGCCGCCAAAATTCTGACAGGCCGCGGCATATTAAATATAGAGAAGGCAAAGCTGTTTCTAAATCCCGATATCAGTCAATTGTTTGATCCATTTTTGCTAAGCGGGATTAAGGAGGGCGTTGAACGGATTATTCTGGCGCTGAAAAGAAATGAGAAAATCATGATCTACGGCGATTATGATGTTGACGGCATTACCAGCACTTCTCTTTTGTTTATAGTTTTAAATCGTCTTGGCGCGGATGTTTCCTATTTCCTGCCCAACCGTATGTCGGAGGGTTATGGTATTTCCAAAGAAGGTTTGGAAGAGGCGTACAAACGTAAAATTAGCTTGCTTATTTCTGTCGATTGCGGCATAACCGCCATTGAAGAAGTTTTAATCGCCAAGGAAAATGGAATTGACTGCATAATCACCGACCATCATGAACCGGGAGATATACTTCCCAAAGCTCAGGTTATTATCAATCCCAAGCTCGACTCAAAGGATTTGCCCGGTTATGAGATGTCGGCAGTTGGCGTTGCTTTTAAGTTTGCCCAGGCTCTTTATAGACAATTAAAGCAGGATGAAACAGAATTGGAACAACATCTCGATTTAGTTGCGCTTGGCACCTCCGCCGATATTGTGCCGCTTGTGGATGAAAATCGAATCATGACCAAATTCGGACTTGACCAACTGGCGAAAACTACTAAGCCCGGTCTTAAGGCGCTGATTTTTATCGCCGGCATAATGGGGCAAAAAATTGGCACCGGCCAGGTAGTGTTTATTCTGGCTCCACGGATAAACGCGGTTGGCCGTCTTGGAGATGCTCAGAAAGCGATTAAACTGCTGGCCACTCGTGATGAAACCCAGGCTAATGCTATTGCCAGATTGCTTAACGCCGAAAATAAACGCCGAAAAGAAATCGATGAGAAAACGCTTAACGAAGCATTAGAACAATTAGAAAATAATGTCGACTTAAATAGGGATAAATCAATAGTACTGGCAGCATCCGGCTGGCATCAGGGTGTAATTGGTATTGTTGCTTCACGCATTGTCGAACGATATAATCGGCCTACTGTGATGATTGCAGTCAATAACAATGAGGGGAAAGGCTCGGCGCGTTCAATATCGGGATTCCATCTTTATGATGCTCTCAAAGAATGTGATAAATATTTACTGTGTTATGGGGGACATAAATATGCTGCCGGCCTTACTATCGATCCATCCAATATCGATATTTTCCGCGAAAAGCTAAATCAAGTAGCGACCCGCATGCTTACCAATGAAGATATTATCCCCAAGCTTCATATAGATTCAGAACTTGAATTGGATATGATTGACGAAGAGTTGGTTGATGTCCTCGAAAAATTCGCTCCTTTCGGACCTCAAAACATGCGGCCGGTGTTCGTTACTTATAATGCCGAAGTGGTGGGCGCTCCGCACAGGGTTGGCTCAAAGCATCTAAAATTCAGGGTTAGAGGCGGCAATAAAGTACTCGACTGTATCGGTTTTGGTTTAGCTGATTTTTTAAGCAAGATGCATGGCCGCCCGATGTTGGTTGATATTGTTTATGTCCTCGAGTATAACCATTGGAACGGCACCGATAGTATTCAGCTGCGAATTAGGGATATTAAGATTAGCGGATAGCATTCCCGGTTATTGCATTAAATTTGGATTTATTGGGCTGCAAATTGTTCTATATCCGATAGGCTGGCAGGTCTGAAAACCTGACAGCACACAATACTCGAATCTAATCGCATATCAAAATCGCTAAAATAGAATATCACCTTAATATATCAATAAGAACCAAACAAAAACTAATTGCTTATAAATCAATATTTTTATATGATACAAGCATAATTAATAGGCGAGTCTTTCAGGCTCGCAGCAGCCTTTAAAAAGCTGCCTATTAAATTATTAAAATACAACAGGACTAAACTATGTCAATTCTAAATAAATTTTTCGAGGGCGACCAACTTGCCTTAGCCAAAATTATCACTCATATCGAAAACAAGGGACAACAGCTGCCGAAGTTGCTGCCAAAACTATATGCCAAAGCCGGTCATGCCTACCGTATCGGGTTTACCGGTCCGCCCGGCGCAGGCAAGTCGACGCTTGTCGATAAGATGGCTAAAAGTTATATAGTATCGAGCACGATTGGCATAATCGCTATCGACCCAAGTTCGCCATTCACCGGCGGCGCTCTGTTGGGCGACCGTATCAGAATGCAAAATCTTACGCCATATAAAGATATTTTCATTAGAAGTATGGCAACACGCGGCTCATCCGGCGGCTTGGCAGTTTCTACGGGCGATGTGGCGATGGCAATGGATGCATTCGGCAAGGATATTGTCTTAATCGAGACAGTAGGCGTAGGGCAAGTCGAGCTTGACATCGTCGATTCATGCGATACGACTGTCGTGGTGCTGGTTCCCGAATCCGGCGATTCAGTACAGGCATTAAAAGCTGGTTTGATGGAGATAGCCGATATTTTTGTAATCAACAAATCAGACCGTCCCGGCGCCGACCAGATGGCTATAGAATTGAAAATGATGCTTGAGCTGAAAAGGACTAAATCCGATTGGGATTATCCGGTAATATCAACTCAGGCTCTAAAAGATGTTGGTATCGATGAGTTGAAGCAGACAATCGCCAGACATCGCGAATTTCTGACATTAGCGGAGAACACAGAAATTTATCGCCGCCGCAAAATAAAATGCGATTTAAAAAGAATCCTCGATATGGAATTGAAAAACTATCTTTCGGAACATCTGCTTTCGCCGGATGTTTTAAATAATTATATTGATAAAGTAATTAATGGGAAAAGCAATCCCTATGAGATAACTATGGAAATAATTAAAAGTTTGAATAAGGATAAAACATGACTGAAAAAGCTAAGAATGCAAAACTAATCGGCCGCGCTAAGTGGGATGAGGAATTCGCTAAGTCAAAAATTTCCAAGGACAAGAAATTTATGACAGTCTCCTCGAAAGAAGTTAAGCCGTTATATGACCCCGGCGATATTGACGATATCGATTTCGACCGCGACATTAGCTACCCGGGGCAGTATCCATACACTCGCGGCGTGCATGCCTCGATGTATCGCGCCAAGGTCTGGACTATGCGTCAGTTCTCCGGATTCGGGACACCCCGACAGACAAACGAGCGCTACCACTATCTTCTGGAGAGGGGACAGACCGGCTTATCGGTGGCATTCGATTTGCCGACCCTGATGGGGTATGATTCCGATTCACCTCGTTCGATGGGTGAAATCGGAGTTTGCGGCGTGGCAGTCGATACATTGAAAGATATGGAAATAATTTTCGATGGCATATCGCTTGACAAAATCTCCACCTCCATGACAATAAATTGCCCCTCGACTATCCTTCTGGCTATGTATATAGTTTTGGCTGAGAAGCAGGGCGTGCCCTCGAATAAATTGACCGGCACTCTGCAGAATGATATCCTGAAAGAATATATCGCTCAAAAGGAATGGATATATCCGCCGGAGCCGTCAATAAGGCTGATAACCGACATGATGGCTTACTGTGCCGAGCATGTTCCCAAGTGGAATACGATTTCTATTTCCGGTTATCATATTCGCGAGGCGGGCGCAACCGCCGCTCAGGAGTTGGCGTTTACTCTTGCCGATGGTTTCTGCTATGTCGAATCAGCTATTGCCGCCGGTTTGGATGTTGACGAATTTGCGCCGAGGCTGTCGCATTTCTTCAACTCGCACACCGACTTTTTCGAGGAAATTGCCAAGTATCGCGCCGCCCGACGGATATGGGCGCGTCACATGAAAGAAAAGTACGGCGCCAAAAACCCGCGTTCATGGCTGATGAGATTTCATACTCAAACAGCCGGCTGCAGCCTTACCGCGCAGCAGCCGGAAAACAATATTATCAGAACAGCCTATGAGGGATTGGCAGGTGTACTGGGCGGCACTCAATCGCTTCACACCAACTCGATGGATGAAACGCTGGCTTTGCCCTCCGAGAAAGCGGTCAAGATTGCCCTGCGAACTCAGCAAATTATCGCTCATGAAACCGGTGTCGCTAATGTTATTGACCCGTTAGCGGGCAGCTATTTTATCGAAAAGCTAACCAATGAGATGGAAGAAGAGGCGGAGGCTTATTTCGATGAAATCGAAAAACGCGGCGGCGTGCTCAAATGTATCGAGGATGGATATTTTCAGAAGGAGATTGCCATAAGTGCCTATCGCTACCAGCTTGAGATTGAAAAGAAAGAACGAATCATTGTCGGTGTGAATGACTTTATCGAGCAGGACGAGAAGATTGAAATACCATTGTTAACCATTGATGAAAATGTTGCCAAAGAGCAGTTGAAGAATCTCAACGAGGTCAAAGCCAGCCGCGACAACGACAAAGTTAAACGCTGTTTAGCCGATTTGAAAAAAGCAGCTGAGGCGAAAGAAAACCACATGCCGACCTTGCTGGAATGTATCCGATGCTACACGACAGAGGGCGAGATTACTGAGACCTTGAAGGAGGTTTACGGCGAATACATAGAGCCGCCGATGATATAACCAAGAAGTCAGAAGCAACTTCTGACTGCACAGATTATCCATCAGTATGGAAATGAGCCTAAGCGAATGACATCCTGAGGGCAGAATATGCAATGAAGTTAATATAAACATTCATCATTGAAGGTTTATTTTAATATTAATTGCTGCGAAAACGTTTATTAAGAAAGCAAAGGTGAAACAATGGCTAAAATGATTGCTTACTGCGGATTGGATTGTGCTAAGTGTGGCGCATATCTCGCTAAGCAGGCGAATGATGATAACAAGCGCGCTGAGGTGGCAAAAGAATGGTCGGTGCTTTTCAATCACGATATCAAGCCCGAACAAATCAATTGCGATGGATGCTGCTCTGATGGACAACATTTTTTTTACTGTTCCGATATGTGCGAAATTCGCAAATGCGGCATCGAAAAGAAAGTGGATAATTGTGCTCACTGCGATGAATACGCCTGCGAAAAATTGGAAGCGTTCTTTAAGCTTGCTCCTCAGGCGCGCGATGCTCTTGAGGCATTGCGGGGATAATTGACAATAAGCCAACAAAAGGAGCGTCATCATGCCCGATAACGCATACAACGATTTAGCCGACGCCCTCGACCGTCTGCCCAACGGTTTCCCGCGCACTAAATCCGGAGTCGAAATACAGATACTGAAGAAAATCTTCACGCCGGAGGAAGCCTCAATCGCCTGCCAGCTAACGGGCGAGATGGAGCTGGTCGATAACATCGCCGAACGTATCGGGCTATTGCCGAAAGAGGCAAGAAGCAAGCTTTTGCGAATGGCTAAACGCGGCTTGGTTTGGCCTAATAAACATGATGGCAAGATGTATTTTCGTCTTGCGCCCTTCATAGTTGGAATATTCGAGGAGCACCTTGAGAATATGGATCACGAGTTCGCGCACCTTTTCGATATGTATATGCTGGAAGGCGGGGCAGAGGGCATCATGAAATACAATCCGGCGCTTCATCGGGTTGTGCCCTCAACAAGCTTAGCTAAATCCGAATGGATACTTCCCTATGACGATGTTCGGGCGATAATTGAGAATACCAAAGCTTTTAGCGTTCGCGATTGTATCTGCCGCGCTCAGCAGGCTCATGTCGGCAAACGCTGCGAATATCCTCTTCACAATTGCCTGATGCTATCCTATAAAGAAAGACCGCCCAAACCGGGCGATATCACAAAGGAACAAGCGCTGGCGATTCTCGACCAAGCCGAAGATGTCGGTTTGGTGCATACGGTAAGCAATGTCAAAGAGGGTTTAGGATATATCTGCAATTGCTGCGGCTGCTGCTGCGGAATACTCCGAGGGATAACCGAATACGGCATCAAGGAATCGGTGGCGCATGCGAACTATTTTGCAGTAATAGACCCGGATGAATGCACAGGCTGCGGCACCTGTATTGAGCGTTGTCAGGTAAACGCTATCATCGAACAGGATGGCATCTCAGTTGTCGAAAAAGATGGCTGCATCGGCTGCGGTTTATGCGTTACCGGCTGTCCCGATAACGCTGCAAAACTTCAGCTAAAACCAGCCGATGAAATCATCGAGCCGCCGGCGGATTATGCGGTCTGGGAGCAAGAGCGTTTGCGCAGTAGAGGGATGCGGTAACAAAAGCAGTTTTATTGTTAGACAATAATCATTTGGAAACCAAAGTAATTTCATAGAGGCATCCACCTGAGATGGATACGCCTTACATTGTTGTAAACACAATCGGCTTAAATTTTAACTTTGGTAGGCAATGTTAAATTTAAAATACACTCAGAGCAGAAAGTTTCCGGGCGGTTGTCAAGCTCGGACAGCGTTTCAGCTATACTCATCTGGCAATCAAGATTTTTGCAGTCTTTCAAACCCAACATATGACCAACCTCATGGGCGGCGATGTTTAGCAGGCGGGATCTTAGAAGGTTTTCATCCTCCGGAAGCCCGTGCAATTCGGGTTTAATCCTATGAGTGCTTATTATAGCCGTTCGACTGACATCATTAGCTTGCCCCATAACGAAGTTTTTGTTTGGGATAAAAAGGTCTTCCTCGGTCATTGCCAGAATCATCTCGAACTCCGAACCTTTAAGCAGTTCAAGCTTGCTTAGAATAGGAACGGCATAATATTGATTCTGTTTCCTGTTATATGCCTCCTCTGGCAAACGAGAGACTATGCCTGATTGAGGTCTTAAATAAAACCTTCGGCAAAGTTCATTCGACAGCCATTCGGTAAATCTGCGAGTGCCCTCATCTAAAGGTACAACATATAACTTTTCGTGCATGCCAGTATTCTCCGCTTCTTATCGGCAATATTCAATGATTACATTCGATCTGACTTTTCATTTTCAAGAAGACCATATTCAGAAATTATGTCAGAACAGCATCATCTATTTTCCACAGTTGTAATGTAAAAACTAAGCACCACAAAAATCAACATAATTATCAATCCGCAACAAAAAATTTTGACTTTGATCCATGAGGAGAAATCTCCACAACCATTTTACCGCCGCATTTCGGACACCAACCGACAAAAGATGTTTTGTTTTTACTTAAATATATACGACTGTAAACATTACAGCATTTAAAAACAACACCGATATAAGGCCGCCTATGGCGAACAACCCGACGCCTTGGATTTAAACCAGCTTTCAAGTCAACGATTAAGCCTTTTCTGCTGCGCATATTTTTATTTTGCAATAATCTTTCCATTATCATCTACGAATGACAGAAGCGAGGCGCCGATAAAACCGGCATTGTTGCTCAGCCTGGCTTTGAGTACTTTGAGATTTGAAACAGCGGCCTTGAAAGCATTTCTCTTGATAGCTTCCTGTATCAGGCTGATATACTCCCGACCGGCATCCGCAAACCCGCCGCCGATAACAATAGCCTGCGGATTCAACACATTTACTAACGAACCTAAACCGGCGCCTAAATAATCGGCGTTTTCCTCAATTGTATATTTTGCCGCTTTATCTCCTTTTTTAAATAGTCCATACATTTCGGCCGGGCTTACTTTTTGCAAAGCCTTGCCGCCATGCTTCTTAGACCAATACCTGAACCGCTTCATCATATTAGGCACGCTGGCATAAGCCTCCAAACAACCACGCCTGCCGCATCCGCAAAGCCTGCCGTTATGTTTTATCACTATATGGCCTATCTCAGCCGCGGTATAGCTTGAGCCTCTGTAAAGACTGCCATCGATAATCAAACCGCCGCCTATGCCGGTGCCGATAGTAACAAACACCATATCTTTATATCGGCATTTATAGCCAATTAAATACTCTGCTAAAGCAACAGAATTAGCATCATTGTCGGCATAAACAGGGATATTATAATCACTGAAAACTTTAGTTAGGATTGTTCCCTGCCAGTTTTTAATATTGGGTGAGGCGTCAGTAACCTTGCCGTTAGGTTGGCTTATTGTCCCCGGACTGCCTATTCCTATCGATAGAACCTTATAGCCTTCATTATTGCATATCATTAAAAGATCATTGCAGATTCTTTTGAGATTATAAATTACAACCTGATTGCCGGATTCTGCGCCGGAGGGTACTTTAAAATTGTACAGAACTTTATAATGTTCGCTAACTATGCCGGCTTTGATGAAGGTTCCGCCAAGGTCTATGCCAAGCCTGACTTTCATCTCGAATTGTACGCCTCTACGCCGCGTTTTAAAACATCCATGGCATCCTTAAGGTCATCCGTATTGAGAACATAGGCAATCCGGCATTCGCTTTCGCCTTTTCCGGAGGAGGCATAGAAACCGGGACCGGGAGCAACCATAACCGTTTTGCCGTTGTCATCAAATTCATCAAGCATAAACACTGAGAATTTCTCGGCGCTGTCAATCGGCAGTTTTGCCATGATATAGAAAGCACCGCTTGGTTTAATACACACCGTGCCCTCGATTTTCATAAGCCCATCATAGACTGTATCGCGGCGGCGGCGATATTCGCCAATCATCTTATTGAAATACTCATCGCCAAGCTCGTAAGCGGCGGCAGCGCCAATTTGCTCCAGTGTCGGCGAGCAAAGCCGTGCCTGCCCAAGATAAAGCGCGGCTGTATAAACATCGCTGTTTTTTGTTGTCAGGTTGCCAACACGCGCGCCGCAGGCTGAAAACCTTTTGCTAATTGAGTCGAGCATAATCGCTCTGTCCTCAATGCCCTCCAGCGACATTACGCTTATATGTTTGCCCTCATAGATATATTCGCGGTAAACCTCATCCGCTAATAAAAACAGGTTATGCTTAATTATCAGGTTCTTCAAGCTATTGATTTCTTCGGCGCTGTATAAAGTGCCGGTAGGATTATTGGGGTTGCAGTACATAATGCCGCGTGTTTTATTGGTGATATGCTTCTCGATAACATCCGGCGATGGCAAATGGAAACCGCTTTCGGCAGTTGTCGTTATCGGCACAAGCTTGATGCCCGCCTGAATAGCGAAACCGTTGTAATTAGTATAAAAAGGCTCGAATACGATAATCTCATCCCCGGGATTGCTGATAATTGTCATGGCAAAAATAATAGCCTCGGAACCGCCTGTCGTTACTATGATTTCATCGGCGTTTATAGCCAGTCCGCATCGCTTATAATAGGCGGATAGCTTATCGAGATAATCAGCCATCCCCTGCGAATTGCCGTAGGCAAGCACCTTGTTGGAGTAATTTTTTATCGCCTGCCAAAATTCGACGGGGGTTTCAATATCAGGCTGACCTATATTGAGATGATAAACATGAATACCGCGTTTTTTAGCTTTATCGGCATAGGGTATTAATTTCCTGATTGGCGATGCCGGCAATATTTTTCCCCGCTGCGATATATCTATTTTCGTCATAATAACCTCTTCTTTTTATACTTTTACCAGACTATATCAACTTTACGTCCGCAATTCGGGCATTTTTCAAACCTTCCCTCGGAAAGGCGGACACTGTAGCCGTTTCTTTCTATCCACAGATGCCCGCAGTCGGGGCATAATGTATTCGAGTTGTCAATATAATTTCCCGGATATACAAAGGCAAGCTTAGACCGGGCGATTTCAACGGCTTTTTGAAGCGATGGTATTTCAGTCGGCGGCAGTTCATATTTATAATTCGGGAAATAGCGCGAGATATGTAAAGGCATTAATGGATTAATATCAGCCGCTAAATCGACTAAGGCTTTTACATCAGCCTCGCTGTCATTTTCGCCGGGTATAAGCAGATTAGTTATTTCAACCGAGATATTCATTTCGCAAGCAATCTTTATCGTTCGCAATACATCATCACGATTGCCGTGGATTACTTTCTCGTAATATTCCCGTGATGCCGATTTCAAATCGATATTCATGGCATCGACATATTTAAACAACTCGCGCGCCGGTTCTTCATTGATATAGCCGTTGCTAACGAGAACCACTTTCAAGCCTTTTTCTTTTAGCAGCAGGGCACAGTCATAAATATATTCATACCAGACTAATGGTTCGGTATAAGTAAACGCTATTCCGATTGAACCTCTTTTATCAGCCATTGCTGTTAATTGCTCGGGTGAGACGTACTCAGTCGGGACTTTCTTTTGAGATATAGTCCAGTTCTGACAAAACGGGCATTTGAGGTTGCAGCCGTTAGGTCCGGTTGATAAAATAGGTTTCCCCGGATGAAAATGATACAAAGGTTTTTTCTCGATTGGATCAATCGCCAAAGAGACTAACTGTCCATACCCATCGGCAATCAGTTCTCCATCGATATTTTTGCGCTGTTTGCAGATTCCAAATTTGCCGGGCTTGATACTGCACTCTACCGGGCACAGATGACATCTGACCCGCTTGTCCGGCATTTTTTCATAATATTTAGCTTGTATTTGCGTCATATAGAATTTTATCGACTTCATTTTTGACACGCTGAGGTGTGATATTATCGAAACAGTATTTTTGCGGCATGCGGCATTTTTTCTGGCCGTGAAGACTGCATGGCGAACATTCGACATTATCGCAGATTATGCTGTCGTTTTCGCCAAGAGGGGAGAAGCCAAGCGATGGATGAGTCGGTCCGAATATCGCCGCTACCGGCACCGATAACGAAACCGCCAGATGCATCAACCCCGAATCGTTGGATACAACGACATCGCACATCGACATAATGCCGGCAATCCGGTCAATATCCATTTTATAAGCGGCCGCTAACTGGTCGGATGAGATATTCAAATTAGGGTCAAAATCATCAAAAGGACCGCTGAACACAATGATACCCTTATCACTGTCGGCTAACAACAATTCCGCAAGTTCCTGATATTTAAGCCACTGCTTCTCGTAATGCTTTGAGCCGGGGCATAAACCGACTATTTTTCCCTTTAGACCGGTATTTTTTATAAAGTCCTCGCCGAATTTGACGATTTCCGGTTGAAGTTCAACATAAGGACGACGCTCTATCGGCTTTACTTTCAGCCGCTTTAGAGCCGCTAAATAAGCATCCACAGTGTGCCCGATATTGAGCTTCATTTTGGGACGTCTGATAATCAGCTCTCTTTTTAGCCGACGCTTGGGATAGCTTACCACGTTCTTCGGGTTTATACCGGCGGTAAATATTATACTGCGGGGATTTTTTTGAAGGTCTATCACGGTATCATATTTTTGCTTTTTCAATTCTTTTAGCAAGAAACGCATATTCCCATCATAGGCAAAAGCCGTATCAACTGCCGGAAACTGGTCGAACATGGAGGCATATTCTTGCTTGGTTAAAAAATCGACAATCACAGACTTGTCATTCTGCTTAATCGATGAAGCCACAGGCAAGGCTAAGATAACATCTCCCATAGAACTGAAGCGGATTATTAATACTTTTTTCATTTTCATAGAAAAACCAATCCTGATACGCCTATTAAAAGGCAATATAAACCAAAGTAGAAAAACTGTCCTTTTTTTATCAGGCTCATAAGCCAGGCGATGGATAAATAGCCGATTACAAAAGCTGCTGCTGCGCCAGCCGCATATGCTCCCAGCTGCGCGCTCTCAAGCGGTGATGACATCAGGCTAAACGATTTTAAAACTCCGGCGCCAAACACTGCCGGTAAAGACAGCAAAAACGAGAATTCAGCCGCCTCTGCAGGAGCGATTTTTAAATGTAAGCCGGCGGTAATAGTTGTACCCGATCTTGAGATGCCGGGCATGATTGCCGCCGCTTGCGCTATGCCGATTATTAATCCCGACTTGAAGCCAACCTGTTTCTTGCCGGGTTTGACCAGCCTTGTTGAAAGAAGCAGACAGGCTGTAGCTATCAGCATAACCGAAACCATTGTTGCCGACCCGAATGCAATTTCGATATAATCCTCAAACGCCAAACCGATAATCACCGCGGGAATTGTCCCTATTACGATTATAACCGCCAGCTTTAATGACGGCAGTTTATCCTCTGTGTATGGAGGCAATAAGCTAATCAATAATTTGCCGATTTTATTTCTGAAATATATCAACACCGAAACCATCGTGGCAAAATGCACAATAACCTCAAATATCAAGCCTGCTGATGCCGTGCCGCCAAGTATTTTTTCAGCTAAAACCAAATGTCCCGAACTTGATACCGGCAGGAATTCAGTCGCTCCCTGAATGGCTCCAAGTATTATGGCAGTAATTAAATCCAATCTCAAAGACCAAAAACAATCGCCATTATAAAGCCAAAGGAATCATCAAACTGAAATTCGCCGGTTACCAAAGTGCGTTCGCTTAATTCAAGGCTGACACCGGGATTAAAGCCAAGGTTAAATTTGCTGTCTCCCGGATATTTATCCCAGCGAAGGATTAGTCGCGCAAATGGCCAGAGATCCATATCATCGGTTATGCCTATATTGCGCGAGCCAACAACCAAGCCGCCCAAAGAGTAGCTGTTGCTGCTGGAAACGCGGGAATACTCGAATAAACCGCCAACCGATAAATCGACAGGGTCGTTAATCCGCAGTTCCATCAACTGGTATCTGAGGTCGCCGCCAAACATGAAACCGTTATCAAATCTTTTATAATCAAGCAAACCGAATCTTATGGAGGCATCCGTATAGCCGCCTATGCCACAACGAAAACCACCCACAAGGCTTGAAACATTATCATAAATGCCCAAATAAGCCAGTCCCTGCTTTCTCCCCTGAAAGACAGTTTCCGCAGGGCTAACTTCTGCCGTGAACTGTCCTACCGCCATTGAACTAAATAATAGTATAACTATAGCCGACAATAAGATGATTTTCTTCACTATTGTTCCTTTCCTAAAACACTATTAAAAAGTCAGCGATATTCCCGCTTCCAGCAGTAAAAACTTAGTCGACTTCTCGTCTGTTGCAATAATATTATACCGTCCCTCGGCATAAGGTACAAAAGGAAACATTGGTACATTTACCTCTACTCCGCCAAGGAAATGATAACCTATTTTTGATTGATTATCAGGTATTGGGAAAGATTGCGTCAATTCCGTATCAAACTCGTAAGCCATGGCATGCATAGCTGCGCCTGCGCCTACATAAGGTTTCACAATCGGCATAACATCAAAGGACTTTTTCAAACTCAAACCAACCGATAAATCATGAAGTTTGAAATCAACCTGGTCGTTAATCTCTTTCTTACCCCAGGCATAATCGGCGAAAAGCCAGAAATCGACAGGCAGCGGTAATGTGCCAATCTTTACATGAGCGCCTATCGAGGTAAGCTCTTCGTCAAACGTGAGTTCTTCATTTATGCCGAGCGAATCAGCTATCTCACCTAAACAATTATCAATCTCATCATAGCTGTACCCGTTAGTCATTCCCCCATGCAATCCAAAACCAAGTCCAAGCAGAGCATAAGCCGGCAAATTCAAGCAGACAACTAATGATAGGGCAAATACAAACTTTTTCATTTACTTTCCTCCTGAGCAAATATAACTTAACATTTGTTTATCTTTCTTTCCTTCCCGCCTGTAAGAATAAAACCAGTTCGGTTTGCATGCTGTACAGGCCTCACAACTAACAACACATTTTACCCCAATTTTAGTTAGTTCGTCAATAATAAATCCTCTTAAATCGATAAAGAAACAATCTTTTTTTTGATGGCGATATTTACTGTCGAAAAGCAGGGCAACTTCCGGCGATACTTCAAAACAGCAAGACTCGATTCCCGGTCCGATTGCCGCTTTTGCCTTAGTCGGATTAAAATTGCCAGCTTGCTCTAAAAAATTGCCGATTATTCCGGCAAACGCTCCCCGCCAGCCGACATGAATAAGCCCGCAAGTTCTGCCATCATAAAGAAATACAGGAAAACAATCCGCCGTCTTTATGATGAGAATATCATCCCTCGAATCGCTATAAACACCATCGGCAGGTTTATCATGATTGCTGTCAGCCTTAATTATAATATTAGTATGTTTTTGATTAAGTTGTATCAAACGCATATATTTTTGACTGGCGGTATTATCTGATTGGACAATTTTCAAAATAAAATTTTGCAATTCGGCTAATGAAAAACTTTCGTTTCTTGTAATCGTTCCGCAAGGTATGGTCATAAAACCTGACAGGTCAAGATAATGGATTCCTTCAGGCGAAACTTTGGGGCAAAAATTGTCATTCATCCCGCGCTGTACTCCGTGTTCTGTGGACAGAAATCACGCCGGTAATCTTTTTAATCTTACTCATTGCCATTCTTAACTTTGCCAGGTTTGAAACCTCTAATAAAAAATAACCCATAGTCGGTTTGCTGTCAGCTATATTACCCTCAGCCTTAATCTCTGCACCCCGAACATTAATATCAGTCTCGGCAATAGTATCCGTTATCTCCCTAAGCAGGTTTTTCCTGTCATAAACCAGCGCTTCAAGCTGGATAAGGAAATTCTGACCTTTTTCGACATCCCACAGCACTTCGATTTTTCTGTCAGTATCGGTGATAGCAGCAGCATTAGGACAATTGCTGCTGTGAACTGTAATCCCTCGTCCCCGAGTAATAAAACCGATGATATTTTCGCCGGGAAGCGGTTGACAGCATTTGGCAAAACGGAACATTAAATTATCGGCTCCTTTTATGCTTATACCTTTCGGCTGACGGCGCGTTCTTTCTTTAAGTTTTTCAAAAAACGATATGTCTTTTTCCGGCTTTTCCGGCTCTATAAGGTTAAGTATAGACTTAAGCGAAATCGCGCCTGCGCTTAGACGCGCCATCATCAGGTCGATATCCGAAAAACCTTTCTCGTTAGCTGCCTCTAATAATTGCTGATCGGAGGGTGTTTTCATTCGCTCTCGTTTAAGCTCTCTTTCAAACATTTCCCAGCCAAGAGAAACCGCCTGCTGGTAGCCCTGCTGCTGCAGCCAGTTTTTAATCTTTGATTTAGCCTTTGGTGTCTTAACTATATTTAACCAATCAACCGAGGGATGCTGATGGGATGAGGTAATTATTTCCACCTCATCGCCGGAATGCAGGGACGTAATTAAAGGAACCAGTTTGCCGTTGACCTTAGCGCCGGTGCAATGAAAACCGACATCAGTATGTATTGCAAATGCATAATCAAGAGGCGTCGCTTCTTTCTGCAAATGAATCAACTCCCCGATTGGCGTATAAACGAAAATATCATCTTTGAATAAATCAATTTTGAAGTATTCTAAAAACTCATCGGGGTCGGTTAGTTCCTTTTGCCATTCGAGTAATTCACGCACCCATGTTAGCCGCTTATCCGATTCATCATAAGTGCGTTTTCCTTCCTTATACAGCCAATGAGCGGCGATTCCGTTTTCGGCTCGGTAATGCATGCTTTGGGTACGGATTTGAATCTCGACCATCTTGCCGCGGGGGCCAACAACAGTTGTATGAAGCGACTGATACATATTAGATTTTGGGTTGCCGATATAATCATCAAAACGTTCAGCCACCGGTTTCCATAGGGTGTGAACTATTCCCAAGGTATGGTAGCAATCCTGCTCTGTTTCGACAATCGCCCTGATAGCGAATAAATCATAGATTTGCCTGAATCCCACCTGGCGATTTTTCATTTTACGCCATATCGAATATAGATGTTTGGCTCTGCCTGATATTTCAGCAGCTATATTGTCTTTTTCAATAGCTTTACGAAGTGGGCTAACAACCTCGTTAATATACTGCTCTCTTTCCTCCTGGCTTTGTTTTACTTTATGCTCTAAAGAAGTATATTCATCAGGATACAGAACCTTGAAAGAGAGGTCTTCAAGCTCGTATTTGATTTTGCCCATGCCAAGCCGATGAGCCAGCGGCGCGTAGATTTCTTTTGTTTCCAAGGCTACACGCTCTTTTTTATAATCTGACAAAGGGGCAATTGTTCGCATATTATGAAGTCGGTCAGCAAGTTTGATTATTATCACCCTGATGTCCTCAGACATCGATAAAAGCATTTTGCGAAAATACTCGACCTGTTTGGCGGTTGTGGATTTATATTTTAATCCGTAAAGTTTTGTCAAACCTTTAACTAAATGCGCTATTTCCGGTCCGAATTCCTTCTCGACTTGTTCTATCGTTGTCGGCGTATCCTCAACAACATCATGTATTAAGCCGGCGGCTATGGTTGTTGAATCCATATGCTGTTCAGCTAAGATAAAGGCGGTCTCAAGACAATGCTCGATGTAATGGTCTCCTGATTCACGAAACTGACCGTCATGAGCCTTGTCGGAAAACTCGTAGGCTTTACGTATCAACGGGATGTCGATATTGGCGTTAAATGCTTCTATATAGATAATAAACTGAGCCAGATTCATTTTTGTTTTTACAGCCATTTTTCCGCTAATACCCTTATATTGTTAAATGTTCGTTTTGCTCAAATCTCAATGTTCATTTATTTAAAATAACAAAGTGCTCTATTTACTAAATTTAACAATTTGTTATATTAATATGTTTCGGAAATTTATTGACAAGGTGATACCTTCATTTCAAAATCGGTTAAAGTACCGACATCCCTAAAAGCGTCCAAAAATACATTGATACAATTTGGTCGCTTAGCGGGTTGTCTAATAATCCTACTATTACCATGCAGATTAAAAGCAGCAGTATCCCAAGTTGAAATACTTTTTGCTCATCGTTTTTAGCTTTCTTGTATCGTGCAAACGAATAACGAGTTTGATTAATTAGTATCCAGAGCAATATCAGAAGAGCAAAAGGGCCGCCATCAAAAAGATATTCAATATACATATTATGCCAGGATGGCATTGATTTGGGAAGTCTCGGTTCAGATTCAAGATCAACGACTCTGGGGAAGCTGTTTATGCCGTATCCGAAAAATCCGACATCATCGATTTTTGCCATACTATGCTCAAAAAGAACATCACGGTAAGAATAGAACTGCTTTTTATTCGAGAAATCAAGCCTCTCCTGAATTTTATCAAGCGTTCCGGGCATAAATGAATAGACAATTGGAATTAGCAGAATTATTGGCACCAGCAGTTTTCTGTCCTTGAAAATCCCCAGCAAAAAGATATAAATGGCAACCACTATATAAACAGATCTGGTCATTGTTAAGACAACACAGGCAAATATGGGAACTGATACCAATCCATAGAATAATTTTTCAGCAAATTTCTTTAAATGAATAAAATATGAAAGCGTAAATCCCAGCGTAATAGTCAGGAAAAACGATAAGGTATTTACTCCCGAGATGATAGAAGACGCTCTGCCGGTTATGTCCAGCAAATAGCGTATGATGCCAATTCCCGAAACAAGAACTGCTCCGGTAATAAACAGCCAGACAACCTTGCTGCGTCTTTCTATTGTAACTACAATCGTCGGCACGATAAAATATATCAATGGAAAAGATAACTGCTCGAAAGCCGCTCCAAATTTACCCTCATAACCGGAAACCAAAAGCACTATGGTTTTATATGCAATCAGAGCTGCTATTGGCCAGAACAGCGGGTAGTCAAGCCATTCCAAGCGGCGATAAGCCACTGTTTGAGCTATCCATATTAACAGGATTAAGGTAATTAAAGTTGCCGCTAAGGCGTTGGATATCATTAGAGCAAAAGCAAATATCAACAACATGTAATAGGCGATATTATTTAAGTATGGGTTGATTTTTTCCATCTGTATTCTCCATTATAACCCGAACGCTGTTATTTTTATTTGCATGCTTATTTATATAACAAGAACGCTGTTGATGCAATCATTCTATTATAGAAAACTGCATATCATAAAGCCTCTTATATAATCCATTGTTTTCTATCAGGCTGGTATGAGCGCCTCTCTCGATAATTTTACCCTTATCAATGACTAATATCTTATCGGCATTGCGAATCGTGGAAAGACGATGAGCTACCACTATAACGGTTCTGCCCGCCAGAAGGTTATCAATAGCTTTCTGTATTAATAGTTCGGATTCGGTATCTAACGATGAGGTGGCTTCATCGAAAATGAGGATGGGCGGGTCTTTAAACAATGCTCTGGCAATTGACAGCCGCTGTCTCTGTCCGCCGGAAAGCTTTACTCCTCGGTCGCCTATAATTGTGTTGTAGCCCTCCGGCAATTGTTCAATAAAATCATCCGCAAAAGCCGCCCTGGCAACTTCCTTTATCCTTGCTATTGAGGTATCATTTTGTCCGTAGGCGATATTATTCGCAACCGTATCATTAAACAGGATTATCTCCTGAGTAACAATCCCCATCATTGACCTTAATGAATCGATAGTAATATCGCGAATATCAATATCATCAATTGCGATTTTTCCGCCCTTTATATCATAGAACCGCGGCAGAAGGTCAACTAATGTGGACTTGCCGCCTCCTGATGGTCCCACCAATGCCAATATCTCGCCTTTTTTTAGTTCTATGTTGATATTATTTAAGGCAAAATCCCCAACTCCGTAATCATAATAAACATTTTCGTATTTAATCGAATGCTTCAAACCGGGATGATTAATAGCATTTGTTTTTTCAGTTATTAATTCGGGTGTGTCTATAACCTCGAATATCCGCCGTGCCGCGGCTAAACCCTGTTGAATATCAATGTTGACCTGGCTCAACTTCTTAACAGGATCCATCATGGAAAAAACCGCCAGTAAAAACAGTATAAAAGTGCTGGTTGTCAAGCCGCCACCGGCTAATATCTGCTTGCCGCCATACCATAATATCAGGGCGCCGGCGGTAACGCCCAGAATTTCGGTCAATGGCACGCTAAGCGAACCAATTCGGGTAAGTTTGACCATGGTTCTGAAATAATGATTGGCAAATTTCATGAACTTAGCCAACTCAAATTTCTCCATCCCGAACGCCTTAACCACTCTTATGCCCGAAACTGTTTCCTGAAGGACTGCTGTAATCGAAGCCATCTTTTGCTGGGTTATCGCCGAATTCACCCTCAGCCTTCTGCTTAGAAGGCTAATAAGCAGGACAGCCGGCGGTAAAATAAGAAGACTTGCTAATGCCATTCTCCATGAGGCCAAAAGAGCCAAAGCTAAAAAGAAAAGGAAATTGAAAGCGTTTTTCCCGAGCTTGGAAAGACCATCCCCAACTGCGCCTCTAACCAGTAAAACATCATTGGAGATGCGCGAAATCAGTTCGCCGGATTTAACCCCATGAAAATACGACAACGGCAGCGAATGATATTTGCGGTAAAGATCATTGCGAATATCTCTAATAACACCCTGTTCGGAACGGACTATCAGAAAGCTCTGGCAATACCAGAAAAAGTTTTTTACCAGAAAGACAAATGCCAGCAAGAAACATACTCTGGCTAATTTATCCTCACGGGTTTTGCCGCCGATTATTGTCAGCACTGCTTTTTTATCGAAATTCCGCAGTTCCCCCAAGGTAGGTTTGTAATCATCGGTGATATTATCAAAATAATCATCGGTTGATTCGAAAATAAGCTGGGTTATTGGCACTATTGTAGTAAGCGATATGCCGCCCGATAATGAAAACAGGAACATAAATATAAACGCCGGTATAAAAAAGGGCAGATGTGGTTTAAGATATCTCAATAAACGCCAATAAAGCTTCATTAATTATTCTCCTAATACTTAAAGCGAACTACATTTTGCTAATGATTTAAAGTCCGCTAATTCATATTCTAATGTAAATCGTATGGCAATATAATGTCAATTGAAAAACGTCGGGAGTTCCCTTAAATATTATGATAAAGTTAAAATTCCATGTTAACAGGAATATTTTGTAGTTGGCGTCGCAGTAGGCGGCATCCGGCAGTTGCCGGACCCGCAATGATTAAAATAATAAGGATTTAAAACATTTCCTGAAGTGTAAACTGATGCTTCATTTACATCTATCGTTTTACTTTAAGGTTTAGCTCAAGAAAATTCGGGGATTTTGACCGAACTTCGACCTTGAATGTTTGTAATCCTTTAACAGATATTTCATCGGCTAAAATGCTGCCATTTTTAATTGAAACAATATCATAAGCGGCTGTATTGCCGGAGTATGTTCGCCGCTCAATAGATTTTATTCCATCAATTCCCTTTTCAAATTCTCTGTGAAACTGAACTAAGTCTTCGATTGATTTTAAACCGTTGACAAGAAGAGTTATATTTTGAAAAGCTTCCTTAGGTTCATGCTTGGACAAATTCAAGTGCGGGATTAGCTTTAGGGCGGCTTCCTCAGCGGCTTTAGCAATTGCCATATTGCCGCCGGCAAGAGCATCCGAATATATTAATTCAACGTTTCCTGAACTACTGGCGATTTGCTTGCCGTCAGTTGTTTGAATTGCCTTAAGATTCACCGATGCCTGTATAGATATATTCTCCTCGCTATTATTAGCAGTCCTCGATATTGCCTTACCGGTGATAATCATATCCGTACTATATTTATTGGCTATTTCAATCATTGTTTTTTTATCATCGATATAAAAAGCTCTTTCCTCGTCCGGAGTCATATTCTGTATTAAGATTGATTGATCTGTGAACCTGAATCTATTTGCACCCATC
Source organism: Candidatus Zixiibacteriota bacterium (assembly GCA_021159005.1). Classification (NCBI taxonomy): domain Bacteria; kingdom Pseudomonadati; phylum Candidatus Zixiibacteriota; species Candidatus Zixiibacteriota bacterium. Next base: position 64,316 of record JAGGSN010000136.1, read on the forward strand.
AATTTACCTATGGTAATCTCAGTTTGATTTGGGATTTTTCGCTGGAAATGCCAGTAAACATCATCGATATTTTTTTCCTGAATAAATATCAGCACTTTCGGCATAATATCATCTCGTTTTATGAGACCGAGGTCAATTAGATTTTTCTGAAATTTACTCTCATCTATTGAAACTGAAGCGGTAACCTCATACGTATCTAATTTATATTTATTTAATCCCTCATCGACAACTTCTATATTTTTGATATACCCGCTTGCTTTGGATAGTATTTCCCTTTCAATCAGCTTAGAATTTTTATTTAAAGCTTGATCAGACACATAATCTTTAACACCCTTGGCAACAGCATTTTTTATTGCATTATCGAAAGCCTCGCTGCGCGCCCCGATAGTATCCGCCTTTTGGATAGTACCCTTGCCGGTTATTTTAATATCCAGATATTCACCGAAAGCATAAAAGGATATAATCAATATCAGAATTAATACAAGACCCGCATACTTCATTCAACACCTCTCAATAAACAAGAAATACTACCTTGCTATGGTTTGAAATATTAATATTTTGCTCGGAGGCGAATGGTTTTAGTATATCCATATCATTTATGACAACATCGCAATAATATTCTCCGAATGCTTTTTTACCTTTAATTATCAAGGGATTATCACCAACAATGACAATTTTTCAATAATTGTTATAATCATCGTTATCTCATATTCCTATATAAGTGTATCGTCATGAAAGATGTTAACTTAAATGGATATTTCAGATATGAAAAGTTTTGCTTATGACTTTGTTTAGCAGACTTTCGCAAGTTAATCAACAATTTGTGTCTGGAAAGCACTGCCATACTATTAACAAAATAATATCTTAGTGTTTTGGTGATATATACCGCCGCGCTTAGTGGCGTATTGCAATTATTCCCCTCTTGAGAAGAGGGGATAGGGTTGTGTTTTTAATATTGACATAACTATAATAAATAACGTATCTTAGTTTTGTATGCGGGTGTAATTCAGCGGTAGAATGTCAGCTTCCCAAGCTGGACGTCGTGGGTTCGACCCCCATCACCCGCTGTGGGTTGTATAATAACAACTTACAGAACGGCGCTAAAGTCAAAAACAGGTAAGGCTGATGCTCAGTTAGCATATCTACAATATACAATCGACTCAAAATTATGCAAGCTTAAATGTGAATTACTTTGATTTTAATCAGATATTTTAAAATGATTATGAAATCTCTGCTTAGTCAAAGATGATTATTATTGAAAAAGCACAATTGTTTTGCTGAAACTTGCTTTTAAAAGCTCATTTGAACTGCCTACGGTGCGTTCTGAAAGGACTCAGTTGGTTTTTAGTAAAGTTTGACTTCATGTGTTTTTACTTCAAGCTAATAATGCCAGACACCACATAGGGGGACGATAACCAAGATCAGTTAGAGTATTAGAAATAAGAGCTTGTATTCTTGCTATAAAATTTAAGATCAATGATAAGAATTAACTAATTAATAGGTCTATAAATAAGTATATCAGTTCCTTGCATTCTTTCTATCGTAGCTCTAACGTCTTCTATTTCGATTGTTTTTATTAATGATTTTGAAAAGGCTTTGTATTCGCCATTAGCTTTTTCATGTATTATATACATATGCCAATTTGATCCTTGCTGTAGCGATACAATGACCATTCCGCCTGAATCTAATTCGTTATCTATAGTTTCAAATAGCGAATCAATCGGAAAATCAGAATTTCTTGGATTACTAAACTTTAAGTCGAATTTTAATCCTTGTAAAGTTCTCCCGTTAAAACTATTAAAACTCCCTTTTTTATTATTACGCCATTCATTTTGCAATTGATAATCATTGATCTGCATTTTTCCTAATAGTTTTAAAATCATTTCCACAGAAGATGGAATACAAGAGTATTCATCAATCTGCCTGTGAATATCAATTATTGTTTTATCGTATGCCATGAAATTCCTTTCGTTTAGTAATAGGCTGGGTTACTAATTGCATGAAAGCATTTTATATTATCTCTAAAATTTCATTTCTCTGCTAAATCCTCATAGATACTTGAAAACTGCTCTAAGGCGGCTTTAAGGTTTTCGGTTATTTCCTGAGCTATGACTTTCGGTTCGGGTAGGTTGTCGGTGTCCTCAAGGCTTTCATCTTTTAGCCAGAATATATCAAGGCTTACTTTGTCGCGCTTGATAAGCTCATCATAAGTGAAAGATTTAAACCTGTCGGTTTCTTTTCTATCATGACGATTATCAGCATTATAACATTTAATGAAATCCTGTAAATCCTCATAGCTTAGGGGGCTTGTTTTCAATGTAAAATGCTTATTGGTTCTTAAATCATAAATCCAGAGCTTTTCTGTCCAGGGCTTTTCGCTGGCTGGTTTTTTATCGAAAAACAATACGTTGGCTTTTACACCCTGCGCATAAAACAGACCGGTAGGCAAACGCAGCAAAGTATGCACATCAAAAGCCGCCAGCATTTTCTTTCTTACAGTTTCACCTGCGCCGCCTTCAAATAGAACATTATCGGGCACAACTATTGCCGCTTTGCCCTTTATATCAAGGATAGATTTCACATGCTGAAGGAAATTAAGCTGTTTATTCGAGGTTGTTGCCCAGAAATCTTCACGCTCGTAGGTCAGAGATTGTTTATTAGCTTTGCCATTGTGGTTAGTAATGGTAATACTGCTTTTTTTGCCAAAGGGCGGATTAGTTAAGACCATATCATATTCAATAGCTGGTTTAGACAAAAGCGAATCATCGGTTTCAATAGGAACGCCGTTTCCGCCAATGCCATGAAGGTATAAATTCATTAAGCAAAGCCGAACAACTCCATCGACAATATCACTACCGCTTAAGGCCTTATTTCTTAAAAACGTCAATTGCTTTTTATCAAGTTTATAGTTGCTGGAACTGGTTAAGTATTCATAAACTGCCAGAAGGAAACCGCCGGTACCGCAGGCGGGGTCATGGATTGTCTGGCCAGGTTTGGGTTTCATTACCGCAACCATTGCCTTTATTAATGGTCTTGGAGTAAAATACTGGCCGGCGCCGCTTTTTATATCCTGAGCATTTTTCTCTAATAGCCCCTCATATAGTTCGCCCTTAACATCAGTAGTTAAACCGAACCAGTCTTCTTCATTTATAAGCATTATAAGTCTTTTAAGCTTGGCGGGGTCTTGAATCTTATTCTGGGATTTTCTGAATATAGCGCCCAGCATACCGGATTCTTTAGCAAGAGCTTCCAGTAAGCGGCGGTAGTGAGTTTCCAATTTATCACCATCTAATTTTTGCAGGCTTTGCCAATTATATTTTTTAGGAATATTTGATTTCTTATTATATGGCTTTTTGGTTTGCTCATCAGCCATTTTTAAAAAGAGCAGGTAGGTTAGTTGCTCAACATAATCACCGTAGCCTAAACCATCATCGCGCAATACTTGGCAATAGTTCCAAAGCTTCTGAACGATATTTGATGAGTCTTTTGACATTAATATTATTTCCTTTTTCTTACTGTTTTTCGTTTTGCAGGTATTTTATTTTGTTTAAGTTTTGCTTTTTCGGCTTTTATGCGTTCCAAGAGCTTTTCAGCCGGTTCATCGTTGGGGTCTTGCGGAACGAGTTTGCCTTGGAAGGCTTGTTTGAGAATACTTTGTTTTAAATATTCAAATTGAAGAAAACTGATATCGATTGTTTTTTGAATTTCATCAATAACAGAAAACTGTTTATCTAATTCTTCTATGATTTTGTTTTGTTCAGTTAAATTTGGAAATTGAATAACCTGATTTAAAACATCGGAGTCTCTTACAGCAGGATAACTGGTACCTCTTTGAATTGCATTTAAAGGATTTAAAAAATCATCAGTTTGAACAATATAAAACAGTAATTTATGATTATATTTAACGGGACTTAGAACACAAAAACCAGTAGAAGCAATATGCCTATCATATTTATTGTCAACTACCGCTATGTTCTTTAGATAAGTTCTTACTGTAGAAAACAAAACATCATTTTCTTTTACTAATTGTCTTGCTCTTGATGGTGCATTTAAGCCAGAATATAATTTTGGATTAGTGATTCTTTGATGATTATTATTAATAGATGCAATATCTAAATAATAGAATTTCTTATTTGGTGTTATTTTCGGATTCACTTTATTTACTTGAGGACATATTAAATTTAATCTTACCCACTCCCACCCCTCCGGCAACTCCGGCAAATTCGAGGCATCAACCGGCGCTGGTTCTTTGTATTTCTTTTTCCAGCTATCATCTTTTGGCATTTTGCCTTTGGCTTTAAACTTGGCAAGTTGTTCAGCTTCCCATTTCCGGCGGCGCTCTTTCTTGATACGCTCAAGCAGTACCGATGTCGGTTCGAGCTTGTCTTTGTTGGCTTCACGCCATTTAGCGGTTAGCTTGCCCTCCATAGCCGCCTTTAGTACAGACTGCCGGTATTGCTTAAGCAGCGCCTTAGCCTTCTTAAGCGCCTCAACACCGGCATCAAGCTTAGTGAATAGCTGTTCTATCCTGGCAACTATGCGGTGTTGTTCTGGCAGAGGGGGGAGAGGGATTATTGATTTCTCTAAATACTGAAAATGTCTTGCATATCCTTTATCTGGAAGTTGAATAGATTGACAAAAATAATAAAACAATTTTGAGAAAAATACTTTTTGGGGTTCAATTACTTTTATGCCATCTGCACCTGCAGCAAAATCAAAATCTATGTATTTAAATATTTTTGTGTGATCGCCAAATACAATTACAGGGTTATCAATTAGTATTCTGTTTTTCTCGTTATTAGTATAACCCCCAATAAAGTATTGCCCTTGGTCTATAATAGGTATTTTGCCTTTATCATGATAATCGATATTTTTTAATTTAATCCCATTTGTAGATATTTTATTTATTACTTTTTTAAAGTCAATATATGCCCACCCTTTGGGTATCTTAATATCATTTTTCACGCTGCCAGCGCCTCATTAAGCTCTTCAATTAGTTTTGGCAGTTCCTCTCCAAATACCCTGTGTGCTTTTACAATTCCGCCTTTTTCATAGAATGGCACTAAATCAAAATCATCTATTTCCATAGTCAGGTTTGTAGTAATATGGTCTTTTATCATTGTCAGCCATTCAATTTGTTCGGTCGTATATTGCTTGCCGGCGATTTTCTGCTTATCCAGCCAATTAGCAAAAGCCTTATCCTCAATATCTGAAAACGGCTCAAGGGTTTGAATTTCCTCAGTTGCAAAGCGGACTAATGAAACGATGTCGGTTAGTATTTTATGAGCGTCTGGCTTTTTAGAAGTAACTTTATTAAGGCGCCGATAAGCCTGCCAGACATGTTTATATGTTATATCATAAGGCGGTTTTTTCATTTCATCAGCCAGCTGTTCAATCTGCTCGAAAGTAACTTTGCGCTGGCCGTAAGGTTTATTATAGAAAATCTGCAAGGCTATGAGTTCGTCTTTATTATCTTCAATGAATTTCTTGAAAGTATCGATATAAGTTTGGGATTTCAATTTCGCCTGAGAATCAAAACCTAACTCAATCACCGTATCTATGCCGGTAGTATCAATAATTTGCTCATTTTTTCGTTTTATTTCAATGATAGAATTTCTCAGCTTAGGGTTGTCAAATTGCTTGCAAGCCTCATCTTTTATCTGCTTGGAGGCATTTTTAACCTGCTCTTTATCAGGTCTGTCGGTTTTGAATAGCTCTTTGGCTTTTTTAATAATCTTTTCCGGATCGAGAGCATCCAAAAGTTTATTGATAAGCTCTTTTAACGGTTTACCCTCAGCATTCTTACTGATTTCATCTTGTTCTTTATCGCTGATTTTCCTGTTAAGCATAGCCAGCCGCCCCGCCAGTGATGAGATAGTATCATCGGTTCTATCGCCCATAGCGACTCCATTTAACAGTTTATCAAAGGCGATATGCCGTTTACGCTCTAAGGGTTTGGAATCGCTTTTATCGCTTTCGCATACGCCTATGGCATCGATTATAACAAAACGATCCTTGACTTTAGCGCCTGGCGTAACGGATTGCAATTCGGTTGGAGTAACAACTCTGGCGCCCCGACCCTTCATTTGCTCAAAATAGCCGGCTGACCTGATGTTTCTCATAAAAATAAGGCATTCAAGCGCCCTGATATCAGTTCCGGTCGAAATCATATCAACTGTAACTGCAATACGGGGATAGTAGGAATTGCGAAAACTGGCAATAAGGGTTTCCGGCTTTTCACCGGTTGTGCGGTAAGTAATCTTTCGGCAGAACTCATTTCCTTTACCGAAAACTTCTCTGGCTATATTGACTATATCTTCAGCATGAGAATCATCTTTGGCAAATATCAGGGTTTTGGGAACTTCCTGTCTGCCAGGGAAAATATCTATCGGTAGTTTATCTCTGAATGTTTTGAGAATTGTCCTTATCTGGTCGGGGACTACAACTTTTCTATCCAGCTCTTTTGAGGTGTATTCTAAATCCTCATCAAGCTGTTCCCAGAGGGTTTCTCTGGTTAGCTTATCGCGCCTGTCGATATAATAGCCGGCTTCAACCTTCCCGCCATGGCTGGTAATATTTGTTTTGATTCGATAGACCTCATAAGCAACATTAACGCCATCGGCAACCGCTCTTTCATGAGGATATTCCATAACCAGATTGCGATTGAAAAAGCCTATTGTTTGTTTTGAGGGTGTAGCAGTAAGCCCAATAATGAAAGCATCGAAATATTCCAGAACCTGTCGCCAAAGGTTGTAAATAGACCTATGGCATTCATCGGTTACGATAAAATCAAAGGTTTCAATCGGGATTTCGGGATTATAAGACACTTCAATTGGTTCAGCGCCAAATAGCGGCATTTCAAAAGTAGAATGTTCCTCATTATCGGTATCATATTCAGGATCGCCTTTAAGCATAGAATAAAACCGCTGTATGGTTGTAATACAGACTTTTGATACAGTATCGATTTTATTTGAGGTTAAAAGCTGGACATTATAAAGCGATGTGAATTTCCGGCCATCATCAGGAGTTGTGAATTGTTGAAACTCTTTAAATGTTTGCTTGCCCAAAGTTCGCCTATCGACAAGAAATAAGATTCTTTTAGCATTGGCAAATTTAATCAATCGATAGATAAAGCTGATTGCAGTATATGTTTTGCCGCCGCCTGATGCCATTTGTATAAGCGCTCTTGGATTATTGTTATAAAATGATTTTTCAAGCTGGGTGATAGCCTCAATCTGGCAATCTCTTAAGCCCTTTGTAATCAATTCGGGTATATTTTGCAGCTTTGCTCTAAGTGTGTCTCTTTGTTCAAGCAATTCCTGCAATGTTTCCGGCTTATGGAATGCGAATAATCTGCGGGAACGGGGGTAAGGGTCTCTTTGGTCGCGAAAGAATGTTTCTATGCCGGTGCTTTCATAAGCAAACGGGAGGGGGTTTTGATAAGCTGGGATATTATCCGGCAAGCCTATAAGATATTTATCAGATTGCACATCAACACCGCCCAGAGTAGCTCCTTCACGCTTAGCCTCAATCGCGCCAGCCGCTTTTCTATCGATAAATAGTAAGTAATCAGCTTCACCGGTTTTCAGTTGAAAATAGCGAACTGCGATGCCCAGAGATTCACCAAGATTGAGATTTTCGTAATCCTGAAGCTGCCAGCCGGCATCTAACAGCATTTTATCGATATTTTGACGAGCTTTATCTTCAGGTTTCATAAATTTTGCCCTTGTGAGATATAATCATTGATAATTATAATTCTCTGCAAAAAAACTCCCTATTTAATGAGTTTAAAACTAAACATAGATAATATGGATTATGGAGTTTTGTTTAGCAAGGTAATTCAGGATGTTTTTATTAGAGATAGATGTTGATGTTTCGTAACTTTATGATAAATAAAATATTAAATCATTTCTCAATACTTACTCCGTTGATAAAATGTGATATAATTTTAATCGAATGTGGTAGATATTTAATTAATTTTAATATAGAATGGAATCAAGAATATGGCGGGGCTATTTTACAAGGACAACCCCGCCAAAAACTGAAAACCTGACAATTGCCAGTATTGCCTTATCTAATAAATCACTCTGGCCATTGTCAATAGATATTTTTACAAATGCCTTAGCAAATGCTAAGAGTTTATCCTGGAGGGGATATCGTTACATTTGAATCTAAAATAGACAGAGATAACGAAAATCGTATTGTTAATATAACGGGTAAATATTTGCGAAACACCTTTAATCCAACTCCAAAATATTTTCCAGCCGATTTTATCAGTGATGATAAAAAAATATATCTTGAAGTCAGATGCCGCAGCCATGCTCGAAAAGAGTTCCCCGATATAGTATTATCGACCGCTAAATATGTTGAGTTACTGAAGCTCAAATTTAATAAGGATAATCCCAGAGTATATTTTATAGTTGCATGGACTGATTGTATAGGTTTGATTGAAATTGATTTTGGCGAAAGATTTATTATACCGTTCAAGAGAACGCTTTCTCAAAAAGCGGGTAACACTAAATTTGATGTAGTTGTTTCCATACCGATTTCAGAATTTAAAACCATAAGCTATTGTATGCCTTTAGAGAAAAGTGGAAATTGGGTAAAACAGGGATGATTAATATGGTACAATTTGCATTGATTTGTTCGAGAGAGGGTATAGTAGAGGGATGATAATAATGGTAGTGCTGGGGAGGATTAATTATCGATGAGCAATGTTACTGAAATTCTGGTTAGCCAATACAACATTAATGCCAGAGTTGGTCAAAAAACAAAATGCCCGTTTTGCGGTCATCATTCTTTTTCAATCACTAAAGATGATTCGCTGGGAAAATGTTTTCACCCTTCCTGTCTAAAGTATATAACACCATATAAGAAACGTCATAAGCATAAAGCGATAATTGATATACTGGAAAGATTATATTTAGTTTCAAAAACCGAACTGCTCAATCAACAAAATACTCAAAGCAATGCCTATGATTATCTTGTAAATGAAAGACAACTCCATCCTATTGTTATTGCTCATTCCATGATCGGCATAATGCCAGCCAGCTATGATATTGATGTTGAATTTGAACCGATTATTAATGAAATCGAAAATAAAGCAAAAGATAAAGATTCAAGTAAAAAATTGGATGATATTTACTCGATTAGACAGAAATTAAGAGAAGTAATTTATAAAGGTGCAGAATGGCTGGTGTTTTATTATTGCGATGCTTATCACAACATCATCTCGATGAAACTGCGCAAGCCTTATGATAAAAAGTTTATGTCGTTTAAGCTGCCTGATTATGGCACCGGTGTATTTGGCCAAGATTTATTCAGCCCGATTGCGATTGATAAGGTAAAACATCAAAATGAAAAGCTTATTGTTGTTGAGGGCGAATTCGATATTTTGCAGCTTCAATCTTTAATGGCTCGAAAAGCTGAAATTGAGGGGATATCCTTAGAAAATCACTATATAAATGGCTGTGCTGTCGGTTCAGTTAATTCCGCTGATATTGAAACAATATCTAAAATATCGAAAAATCCGGTAATTTGTTATGATAATGATAACGGCGCTGGATTCGAGCTAGTTAAGAAAGCTCAGCAATCAATAACTGTTAGCGCAACAACAACCCCTGATGATTTTAAAGATATTGATGATTACATTAAGAGCTTTGATGATGATTACAACGGTGCTTTTAAGGCAGTTAAGGACTTGTTTGCTAATAGCCAGAAACATTTTAAAGAAATCGAAAGCGTTAAGAAAAGAGTTGGGGGTATCAGAGCGGGAAGGGAAGATGACAGTTTAAGAGCTTTTGAGAAGAATGATTTAATCGGTCAAGTAATTGCTGATGATATGAGTGAACGGGGAAAATTCTATTATGACCAAAACCACATTTATTATTTTGATGAAATAGGAAAGATATTGATCCTTATACATAAAGATAGTTTAGAATTTAAAATTACTCTATTTGAATATGGTATAAATGCCAGTGAAAATACATTCAGTTATATTCTTGAATTCTTACTTGT
>JAGGSN010000137.1 GCA_021159005.1 Candidatus Zixiibacteriota bacterium
AGTTATCATAAGACTGTATCGATAACCTTTCAACTCTTCTATCTCTTGGAATAAACTCAACTGTTTGCCAGAGGCTTTAGGACGCTTTGCTATCTCTTGGCGCACCACAACATAGCGACGCGGAAATGTCCATTTATTGTCAATATGTTCAAACTTAAATTCTGTAATATCTATCCCTTCTTCAATCTGTTCCCAATCTTTCAAGCGCTGAATTTCTCTCTGAAAAATCTGCCAAATAGGAACGCCCATTATATAGCGATAGCTTTCCGACTCTAAATAGTTAATAAAGTCAATATTATAAAAACCACTGTCGCAAAGAACTCGTCTAACCCTGAAGTTATCTCCAAGATTTGTTAAAGACTGAATAAAAAAATCCTTAGCCTGATGACCTGAGAATGTATCGCCTGGTCGGTTCCGAATATTTACCACATGCCCCGAACCTAAAAATGCCAGTATCGGGTGATGCGAAGGACGACCACGCTTCTTAGGATTGTAACCCTTCTTGGCTCCCTCTTGATTGCCATAACGAGTCAAAACAGTCGAATCAAGGTTGAGATTGTCTTTTGTGATTCCCTCCCACTCGACAATCATTTTAGTTAATGCTCTGGCTTTATCGCCCAAATGATTGGCAAGCGATTGCTTATTGATTTTGCCCCAAAAACGAGTCATGGTCGAAGCAGCTGCCGGAAACCATTTCACACTAAAAGCAACCTGTATTGCCTCTACACCATGACCCCACCATGATAAATGTGAAAACCGATCACCACCTACTAAAACTGTCAAAAACAACGACAACACTTTCTCGTATATGCCGCCGCTGTTGTTAGAGGTCTCCTTTATCGGAATTGATGACTCTGTCCACTCTCGAAATTCTATCCTCTCTAAAAATTGGGCAATTAATGAGCCAATACCTCCCCAGGCTGTTATCGGTTTATTCGTAAAGGCAATTTTAACTTGCTTTACTCGATGCGATTTGTTAAGCTTTTTATGTTTCATTTTTTAGTGCTCCTTTTTCTGTTATCTAAACATTAATCTAAAAGGAGCACTATCTTTGTTTTATATGAAAATATCAACCTGATTTTCTGTTTCTAATGCAAAAACTGGGTTAAATGTATAAGCCCTTCAGGATGTCGTCCCGATTAGTGCGGGACTCCATCCTGATATTATGAAAAGGCTGCTCCATCCAGTATATTTTTATTATACTGTTTGGTAACCTAAAAAATAAAAACAAAGGAGCAGCCATGTCCAAGAGATTTATCGGAGTTGATCTCCACAAAAAGTTCTGGTTACCAAGCGGCGCTTGGTAACCAGAGGCAAAACGATGGTAATACGGTTTTGATTAATTTATAAAGTTCCAGGTGAACTGCCACCATACCATTCCCGGCGGCATCTGATAGCTTCCCCAAACATTGTAATCATTGCCGATTATAAAATCGAGTATGTTCTCCTCGCATAATCTGAACTCAAAAGAGCCGAAACGAATATTTATAGAGCCATCAACTACAAATACAGCATCAGAATTTTCGACATTGAAGAAGTTCTCGCTTTGATGAGTGATAAAACCAGAGTAATCTCTGGCAGTGATAAAGCGAAGTTGATAGACGCCGGAAATATCCATATCCCGAAGGACATTCTCGAATTTAACTATCCCCATAGACCGCGCCATCCCGGCTGGAGTAAATTTTACCTCCGGCACATAACCATCGGGGTCGTATATGAAATATGTCAGTCCGGCTGAACCTTTGAAATATTTTGTTATCGAATAATCTATATCAATGACAGCCGTCAACCTGTTATAGTCGATATTTTCGGTGGTTGATTGCCAAACCGTTAATGATTCTACGGTAACGGGAACCATATCATCATTTACTTTCTCATAACTCAAGCCGGCTTTAATAGAAAGATTGCTATTAAAAGCGCGATTGATATCAGCATTGGCAAATAATGACTTTTCTGCTTTTAAATCATTATTCGGAACATATTTATAGGCTGTGATAAAATCGCTGTCCATAGAGTCAAAACTAAAACTATTATAATATCGGCAGTAAATATCGGGTGAATAATCGAGGTATCCCGATGCCAAGCTTAACTCTGTCTTTTCATCTAATCGCCAGTCATACTTTGCGGAGGCGGCTAATGTAAAATCATCGATGTTATTGTGTCTGAGGCGGGAAATTACAACAAGGTTTTGTTTTGGAGTCAAAGATATTGAATCGCTTATGATAATTCCCATATTGACCAACCTGGCAATTACCCTATCGGCATAAGGATTAACGATATGATGTCTCTGCGCGCCGGTTTCCAGGCGGAGATTGTGTATATCCCTGCTGTAAACTGCGGCGGCTTTACCGCCCCATATATTATCTCGAAGGAAAAAATCGTAATCGGCATCGCTATCAAACAGATGGCTGAAGTTTTTTTGCCTGTATATATCCAATTCAAACTGCAGGTTTTCATCATATAGATATTTTCCCTCAACAGTATGATAGTTCTGGTCATGGTTCTCACGCATCATAAGGCTGGCCAGCCTATCGAACTGAATTATCCCCTTTTTGGCTTTTTGCTGATAAAAAGAATAGCGGAACTCGGCGTTAGGCTTGGGCCGATAGGCAAACGAGCCGGTTACGCAGAAATCATCATAATCCGAGCCGGCGCCGTAAAAGCCGCTCGATTCTTTGAATCCGGCAGTAAAGGTAAGGGCGGCATATTCATTAAACCGCCGCGAAAAACGCCAGCCAGCTCTCTCATAGCTGTATGGCGCGCGCGCGATAGTTACGCTGGAGGGGTTATCCCTTGAGGGCCAAAATGATGACTGCAATGATAAAACCTCTCCCTGATTGAACAAGCCTATATAACTAAGCGGAGTAATATCGATTAATCCGATATTTTCAAACATTAAAACATTTAGGTCTGCCCCGCTTCTATAAGGGAAATACTTGCCTTGATGAAAAAACGGCAGGCCGTTATAAACGATTCCCAAGCCCGGCAGCATCACGGATTTGGTCAATATTTCCGCCTGTCCGAATGAACCATGCTGAAGCGGCAGTACGCCTGATTTGTGCCATAAGTAATCGCCATAACCTCTAATAAGCAAGTTTGTGTGATAATACATAGGGATGCTGTCAACAGAATATGCAAGCGTATCAGAAGAGGGGCAAACGGGTCCGGCGGCGGCGGATGCCGCCCACAAGGTATCTACGACATCGGCGGTATCGGATAAAAAAGAGTCCGGCGGCTGAACGGGTCCTAGCGGGATATCCTGAGCATACAGGATACCGCTGCCGAAAATAAAAGCTATTATAATTGATATAAACGCGGTCTTGCTATTTGCCATAACTTTACCATTATAGGTTCAAACAGTCCGAATATCAAGCCATTCGATACCATATGCATAAGAGAAAATGCAATACCGCTGATAACAGCAGGCCAGAAAGGTCCGATTGTCAGCCCAAAAGCGGCATTGGTTAAAACATCGTAAATGAAAGTTAGTACTACGCCGGTTGCCGCGCAAAATGTGATGCCTACAACGCGGTTTTTATTCTGCAGAATCTTTTTACCTATTGAGGCTCCGGCGAGGCCGAATATGATAAAACCAGTTAGCTGGGCTATCGCTACCGTTATTAATGATGGCGGTCCATTGGGGTTGAAAACTATGAAAATCATACCCGCTACTAAGGGCACGGTAAAGCCGCCCCAGTATCTCAGAAATGCGCCGGAAACAAACAGGCAGATACTGAAAAGCTCAATATTTGGTACGCCAATCAGAGGAAAGTTTACAGCCAGCGCCATAGCGGCAAAAAGTCCGGCGGCGGCGATTCTTCGTATTCGGTAATCCAATTTATCTAAGTATGGCGAACTTGCCGGAAGCGGATTTGCCGCCGGCTCTTAATTGCGCTATATATATGCCGCTTGCCAATTGATTGCCGGAATTATTACGGACATTCCATCTCATGACTGCATCGCCCGGCGTTAGCCAATCATCGCCATCGCTGTTTAAATAGACTGTGTTATAAACCAAATCTCCCGCCGTATTGAATACATAAAACTCAACATCGTCAGCCATAATCGAATCGGGCATATAGAGCCTGAATTGCATAGTATTATCGCGTTCATACGAGAAGGGGTTGGGCGATGCATTCACTATAGGCTTGTCTTTTTCATCCGCGAGGGGGGCATAATAAACTATGGGGAAGTTTATTTGCTCTATATCATAATGACCCGAATGACCAGTATCATCGTAGGCATAAACAATTACGCTTATTACGCTGTCAAGAAGCTCATAGCCGGGACAGAACCGCAGTACGGCTGATGAATCGCTGGTCATGGTGAGAGTTAATCCAGCCAGGCTGTTGGGGGATGGTTCGGTTTCAAAATATACCGAGTCTTCATCGGGATCGAAAGCATATAAAATAATATCCTCACATACGCCGGCTTTTATCTCAACCTCTGAGGGTAAATTGTAAAGACAAGGCGAACCTGCCGTAAGCACGGTGTCGTATTCGGCCGTAAACGAATAGCCGGTTGACGCATCGCTATAAGTATAGCCGGTGATTGATGGTATAGCCACAATATAATCGAATCTGCCCCAATCATTGAAAGAATCTGTTCCCTGCCATGTTGATTGATTGAGATTTATTTGAATAAGCGTATCCTGAACCGTATCCCAGCCAAGCAGATTCACATGCCATTTATCGCCAGCCTCCAGAATATCATCGCCATCGAATCCAAAAAGCAAGCCGCCTTTGTAGATACTCCCTTCACCACCCATGGTTTTAAAAGCTATATAATTTGCAGACCATGTCTCGGGAGTATAATCTTCCGAAGTATAGCTCATATTAAAAGGAGTGCCATCATTTGAATACGAGAAGGGGTCAGCATCGGTATAGAATCTATGCCGTATGGTATCAGGCACAGGTTCATCGCCAAGAGGATTTATCCATTGGTCGGCTTCGGAATATTTATTGACAGTGTCGGCTCTATCGCAGGTAAAATAGTTCCAGACGGTAAATTCCTGGAATGCTTCCTCTAATGACGAGCCATAATCATGGGCAAGAATCTGATCGGTAGCATCAAGCACATTATAGCCCGGAACAACTCCGCATTGCACCCAGATTTTCCGCATAACATCCCTGTCGAATCTCTCCTCGAGAAATCGTCCCCAAATACAGGCGGCATAGGGATGCATATAACGCACCGGGTCGGCAGCGCTATATGAAAACGACTCAAGAGTATACCACGGATAATGAAAGAAATACTTCAAGTAATAGCGATAATCATTAACATCGTCAAAAACGACATCTTCCATCCAGACAGCCGAGACCTCATACCACCAATTTCTTTCTCCTTCGGCTTCATAAGCATCGAGTGAAAAGTGAATGCTGTGGAAAAACTCATGAGCGACGGTAACCTTGACAGCCTTCATAGGCTCTGTGTTGTAGCCAAGATCGCCAAACTCGGCATAATCATTGTCTATTTTAATATAGCTTGACCATGTTCTATTACCGGGTTGAATAATTTCAGGATATGTTATGCCATAGTACCCTTGTCCTCCGATATTAACCAGATATATATCATACCGGTCATCGCCGCCGGCGCTGCCATCAGAAATCGGCTCTATGAAGCCAAGCGTATCGGTTTCGAAATGCCATACATATTCACATATCAACGCAACGCTGTCGACATAATCGGGTATGCCGTTTATCGGATTTATATCAAGGGTGGGAACGGAATTGAAGCCGGTAATATCATAATGGATTATAAAATTCTCGGTTCCCAGAGTGTCGGTAAGGTCGGGTCGGTCGGCTAATGTTTTAAACAGCGTCGGCTCTATTTCATCATAGAGGCTTATCAAACCCATTGTGAAGCGGGTGCCGCTTTTAAGGGGAACATCGATTGACGCGGCGTAGGAGTCATCAGTTTTGCATTCTTTGAGATTTCTTAGCTGCTTTATTAAATCATCTTTATCAATTCCCGACAGACGGCTTTCAGCTGCAAAACAGCTGCAGGCAATCATCAATGATATAATCGCAGTTAATGATATTAGATGTTTCATTTTTTCTCCATCGCCTCTTTCATCTGTTCAAGGCAGCTATAAGGCACTTTTTGTGTGCCAATTAATAATGAACCTTTTCTTGGGCCGTGGCAATCTGAGCCGCCGGAATAAAACATACCATATTTACCGGCGAGTTGTTTATAATGTTCCCTGTCTTTTCTTTTATGCAAAGAATGATATGCCTCTATGCCATCCAAACCGGCTTCCGCGAAATGCGGGATAAAATCATCATGTCTTAGCGTTCCGGGATGAGCCAGCACGGCGGCGCCGCCGATACGATGAAGCATGCTAATAGCTTCATCAACATCGAGATGTTTCTTGGGAACATAAGCAGGCGCATGATAACCGAGATAGCGGGCGAAAGCCTCATCGAAAGTCTGCACATACTCTTCCCTGACCAGCGCCTGGGCGACATGCGGCCTGCCGACCGCGCCCTCACCGGCAATGTCTGACACGGTATCCATTTTAATATTAATGCCGATTTCATTCAGCTTTTTAACAATCGCCACTCCCCTATTGTATCGTTCACGGCAATATTCTTTGATTGCCTGCATGAATTCTGCATCTTTATAATCGATAAAGTATCCAAGTATATGAACATCAGCTCCATTATACATGCAGGACAATTCTACTCCCGGAATAATTTCAATGCCTTTTTCACGGGTATAGTCAATGACGCTAACGAAACCATCGGTAGTATCATGGTCGGTAATCGAGATTGCCCTAAGCTTTCTATCAGCGGCGGCGTCAACGACCTCCTTTGGGTTTAGAAGTCCATCCGAGGCTGTGGTATGAAGGTGAAGGTCTATATAGTCATTAGGCATTAAATTTTTCCATCCACTATCGCTTTGGTTTTTTCATAAAGCTCTGAACCGCGCGCCAGCAGTTTATCATTTTTATCTTTTAGGTCATCAGCGAAAGCTTTGTCGCTGATTCCGCCAAGGTTAATCCTTACATTAAGCGAGGCGCCCTCAAGAGCCGCTTTTGCCATCAGATTGGCAACACCGGCATCGGAGACAGAGTTAATGCTGCCTTTTTCAGCTACCGATGGCAAGAATTCCATAACTGCCACCGTTTTTTCCATAACCTCAACAGGAACACTGGCGGCACGCTTGGTCGCCTCCTCGATTGCGGCAGTGCGAATCTTTTTTTCACGGTCGGTAGTTTTCGGTTTTTTCATCGCCAGCATGACTTCATCGAAACTCTGGGCGTCTTTTTCTATAAGAAAAGTCAGCTCGTTTCTCAAGAGGTCAAGTTTCTTTCTAATATCCTGGAATTCGGGCTTGACATTAGCATATTGCTTTTTGATAATGGTCAATCGGCAAACCATTTCGCCAAGCGCAGCGCCTATGGCTCCGCCCAAAGCGGCAACCGACCCGCCGCCCGGAGTGGGTTCTTTCGATTGTACTTGCTCGATAAATTCCTTCATCAAAGATTTAGCCGCCAACGCTGGAGATTTCATTTTTGATTCCAGTATCTGGTCGACACTGAAATTCTCGAATCCAAGATAATAATCCGCCACCTGAACAATACCCTCAAGCGGCGTTAGTCCGACAATCTCGGAGCCAACAGCCGATACGCCATACCTTTTAGCCTCCGCTTTAATGGCTTCATAAACTCTATAAATAGGCGTGCCGTGATAATCGACAAGATTCATAGAAATCTGCACCTGACGGCGTTCGGCGATGTTGAATCCCATGGCTTTAACATAGCGAAATCCGCCGGTTTGGAAACGTATGGCATTAGCGATTTTTTTGGCGATATCAATGTTTTCAGTATTGAGATAAACATTAAAGGCGATAAGGAACTGCCGCGCTCCGATAGCCATAGCACCGGCTTTGGGATGGGTTTTTGATGGTCCGAAATCAGGTTTGCGAACCGGGTTTGTTGCTATTTCATCGCGGATAGCTTCATATTCGCCCTTACGGACTACAGCCAGATTTTGACGATCGGGGCGAGTTGCCGCCTCTTCATAAAGATATACCGGTATCTGAAGTTCATTGCCGACACGTTCGCCCAATCGTTTGGCTATGGCGACACAGGTTTTCATAGTTACGCCGGATACGGGTATAAACGGACAGACATCCGTGGCGCCCATACGGGGGTGTTCGCCTTCGTGCTTTTCCAAATCAATCAGCTCTGAGGCTTTTTTAATAGCCTGAAAAGCCGCTTCCTCGACAACCTCCGGTTCGCCGACGAATGTAACTACCGCTCGATTATGGTCTTTATCCATTTCGGAATCGAGCATAGTAACACCCTTTACCGCTTCAATAGTCCTGATTATTTCGCCAATCACTTCGGGACGGCGTCCCTCGGAGAAATTTGGCACACATTCAACAATTCTAGCCATTTTATTCCTTTTGCTTTTTAAATGATTTTATGGCCGCCGATAAAAGCGGCATCATAATCTCATGATGACCTGTAAATATGTATCTTCTGCCGCCATCGATAGTAGGTCTTTTAACCACATTTTCGTTGGGACGATAATGCTGAATCATATCGAAATTAGCGGCTGAGAAATCTGTTATTTTTCCATAAATATTGCGGGCTGTAGTCAGCGCTTTCAAAAACACCTCCGGTAAAACCACCGCCGAGCCAAAATTAATTATCAAACCTTTATTATGAATATTTTTTATGCTCTCCGCAAGCATTTTAAAATCGAGATGGCTTTTGCAGCCCCATATAGCGGCATCAAATTCCGGATGCTGGCAAATTGTATCTGTGCCAATTGCGATATGGATGCTTACCGGAATTTTATATTTATAAGCGCAGGCTAAAATCGAATATGACGCAAACTCCGGTTTTTGGCGATGAATATAACCGCCAACCGCCTCGCCGATACCAGTTTCGTTATCGGATTCGGATAAAGCCTCAGCTAAATATAAGGGGGTTTCTTTCACCATGCCAAACGAGCCATCGCTTAAGGATTCGGCTACCTCCTCAGAGGTCTGCCCCCAGAAAGCAATTTCCAAATCATGAATAGCGCTGGCTCCATTTAATGCCAGATGAGTAATACAGCCGTTTTTAATAAGGTCGATAATAACCGGCGACAACCCGACCTTGATAGGATGTGCTCCCATCATCCAGATGATGCCCCTTCCCCGCTTTTGGGCATCGACAATATCACGCGCCAGTGCTTTTAAATCTGCCGCTTTCAAGAAATCGGGCAGAGCCTCGAAAAACGACTTGATAGGCTTAGGCGCTTTGGCAAAAGATTTGATATTGGACTTAGTTTTTCTATCTAAGACAGAATATCTTTTTACTTTATTAAGGTCAATTCTATTCATAATTAATTATTCATTATTAATTATTAACGTATCATCGGGGAATTCGCCATAGCTGAATTTTCTTAGCTTGGCAGTTACTGAGCCGAGGAAAAATACTTCGGTTTGCATCTTAACCGGCATTTTATACCTGTCATCAGTAAGCCATATTTTTATTTTGCCTTTGGCTTTAAAGATTCCCTCCGCTCTCATAACCGGCTCTACAATTACACAGTCAAATTCACCGGCGGGCACTTTTATAGTTTCTTTTCCGCGGACTATTACTTTTAGGGGATAGTTTTTTTTGCCCGTATGATTATCGATTAAGATATCTTTACCGGGCATAACATCCTGAGTACGGACATAATAAAATGATGAAAACACATCCTGAACGAAGGGATATGTTGGTATGGTATCATTGCCGGTTATCGCCAGATGCCGTCTTTGGTCGTAAATTGTTTGTTTATCGGCTTTATAACCTCCCTCGCGGAGACGTTTTCGAAAGTAGAGGCTGAAAACTCCGTCATAATCTATATAGGAAAAAACGGTATCATCAACTTTGTAGAAAGTTGAAACGAAGGCATTTGTGCGGGCAGTTGATATTACCTTATAACATTTTTGACCGTTATATTCGATTATTTCCGGTATCTGAAAAGCTGCCGTACCGGCGGGAATTATTCCATAACTTACGCCGAACTCCAGATATTCGCCCACATTAAATGCCCGGTTATCGATTTTTCGCCTCCACCAGCTTGAATCGGAGGCTCGGGCGATATAAGCTGAATCCGGCGGCGTTATTGAGTCTGTATTTTCTATCTGCAAGTTTTGAACCGTATCTGCATAAGTCGAATCATCCGCTAAGGCAAACCGGAAAAGACATAAAAGCATAAAAGCCGCAGTTGTTATTATGCTTAATTTAATCATTAATTTGAGATAACTCTACGATTTGAGGGAAAACCGTACGCAAAACTTCATCAAGTTCGAGGAAAGTCTGATTGTATTGTTCAAGAGTGCCGCCAATTGGGTCTTCAACTCTTTCCTGAAAGGAATTATACGGCTGGGGAAAACCTTTAAACATAAAAGATTTCGTTAAAGCTGTTTTATCCATATTAAAAATCGATTGGATATGTTCTGGCGCCATGGTCAGGATTAAATCCGAGTTTTGTATAAGCTTTTTGCTTAAGGGCGTTGACCTATGGTTTGAGATGTCAATATCCCAATGTTTAGCCGCCTCAACAGCATAATCTGTAGCCGGCATGCCATTTAAGGCGGAAGTTCCGGCCGAGCTAATGCTGATATGATTGGTGCTGTATTCTTCGGCAATTTTTTTGGCAATTCCCTCAGCCATAGGCGAACGGCAGGTGTTGCCAGTGCAGACAAACAAAATATTATAAGTTGATTTTTCAGTCATGATTCCCCGTGATCTGTAAAATATTTTTAAATTTGATAATCCCCTCCCGGATAAGCTTGACTTCCCCGGAGACGCAATTGATAACTGTTGAGGCGTTTCCGGATGGATTTATATTAAACCTGCATATATAATCTACTTTTGATTGTATATAATCAGGAATATCCTCAATGGTTCTTGGCGGCGACCAACCGGAAATATTAGCACTTGTGGCGGCTAATGGTTTTCCATATTGACGAATAAGGCCAGTTAGTTCCTGCGAGTTGGGAATTCTAACTCCGATTGATTTTTTTGACCCCATAACATATCTAAATCTATCAGAGCGGGATTTTAGTATTATGGTTAGCATTCCCGGCCAAAAAGCGTCGATAATCGCTTTGGCATCGGTTGATAATTCCACATCAAGATTTTCTATGCATTCGAGAGAATCGCACAGAACCGCTAATGGTTTTATTTTGCTTTTTTTCATTTTGAAAATCGAATCAATCGCATCGATATTTTCGCAGTCGCACATCAAGCCCCATACCGTATCGGTGGGAACTAAAATAATGCCGCCCTTAGCTAATACATCAACGGCTTTTTCGATGCAGTTATTGTAATCAGCGCCTTTCATTGTATAACTCGCACTAACCAAGCTTTTTTAAACCCCAAGTCTTTAACCTCGTTGAGAAAACTCTCTCCCTCATCGGAATCATAGAATTCGCCAATTCTGACTTTGTAATACGGAACTTGGTATTCTACAAAAACTCCTTCGGGGAAAAGCGGCTCGATTTCAGTGGCGAATTCCTGCGCCTCATCAAACGATTTCGAAGCAAATATTTGAACTCTGAATATTATAACCGTCTGTTCGATTTCAGCAATTCCGGTCGAATCAAAAGATGAACCTGTAATTAATGCGGGTTTTGCGGAAGAATCAGTCGGTTCTTCGGTTTCGGGCATATCCGTTTGTTTGTTCTTGCCGGTGATTATTTCATCATCGCCAATAAAACCAAGCGGCTCGAAACGATTTTCGGCATCGGTGCGTTTATCTTTGTTAATATCTGAACGGGGTGCTCTGGGAGCACAACCAGCCCAGATAATTAGCAAGACGAGTATCAGCTTAGAGATATTGTTGATATTTGCCATCTTGCTCCAATTTGTTTAACAGTTCTTTTATATCATTTACTTTGGATTTATGCGCCACCATAATTACCCTGTCGGTTTTTACAACGACTAAATCGGCTATTCCATATCCGACAATCAATTCATCATCACTATCATTAATCACAGTACTTTCATAGGTTGAATCCAAAAGCACATTGCCTATAATGATATTATTCATCTTATCGGTCGCATGAATTCGCTGCATCGCCAGCCATGAACCTACATCATCCCATTTAATATCCGCTTTGGCGCACAGGACATTGTCGGCTTTCTCCAATATGGCAAAATCAACTGAAATACTGCTGCAATCGCGATAGAGACATTTAAGCGGTTCCTCATTTCCCCCATCCGAAATTTCAATATCAGAGATATAAGTTTGAAGGCAAGCATGGATATTCGGCATGTACTGTTTTATGGCTTTAAGAAATGCTTTAATGCTCCAGACAAACATGCCTGAGTTCCAAAGATGTTTGCGGTCGAGGTAATATTCATGAGCTTTCGGTCTTTCCGGTTTTTCTTTGAATCCCGAAACCTCATAAAAACTTATGTCATTGACTACTGAGTAGCCAGACCCCATCTCGATATAACCATAGCCTGTTTCGGGGCGAGTTGGCGTAATGCCTATGGTGATTAATTTTTCTTCTTTAGCGGCAACATTAGCGGCGGCGGCAATGATTTTTATCATTTGTTCTTTTGGTTCAATTATATGATCTGAGGAAAGCACAACCATAACGCCATCCGGGTCTTTTATCTGGATATGAACAGCCGCCAGAGCTAAGGCTAAACATGTATTTTTACCCTGAGGCTCCAGCAATAAGTTGTTTTTGCTGAGTTTTTTAACTGAGTTTAATATTTTTTCCTCAAGATCGGCGCCGGTAACCACTAAGACTCTATCAAGCGGAATAAAACCCTCGAGGCGGTCAATAGTTTCCTCAAGCATGATTTTATTGGAAGTAAGTTTTAACAACTGTTTTGGGGTTTTTCTTGTCGAAAGCGGCCAAAATCGTTCCCCTTTGCCGCCGGCTAATATAATTCCATAATTCATTGTAGCTTACCTCTCTTGTTGGGAGACATAACCGTCATTGCTTTATGTTTATACAAATATCTTTTAATTTTTCTGGTTGATGTTTTCTCAAAATCTTCATCCCGAATGACAATATACTTTACACGTTTATAATTGGCTAATTGTTCTGATTGTTTGGCAACTTCGAGTTTAACAGTCTTCTCAATATTCTCTTCATCTAAAGTAATGCCTTTTTCAACTGCCCGTTCGCTAAAGTATTCAAGATCGGGCACAATTACAGCCTTGATTTCCTCTCCCCCGCCGGATGATTCGATAGGCTGTCCCAAAATTAGCGACTCCAGAATATAGGGGGATTTATTGAGGATAAATTCAATTTCTTCAGGGTAAACATTTTTACCGCCCGGCGTTACGATTAAATTCTTTTTTCTGCCTGTAATGTAATAGTAACCATTGTCATCGACGCGGCCCAAATCGCCGGTATAAAGCCAACCATCCCTTAAGACCTCATCCGTTGCTTTAATATTTTTAAAATAGCCTTTCATTATCATAGGCCCCTTAACTATTATTTCGCCGATATTCTGTTTGTTAATATCGACTATTTTAATCTGCGCTCCGGGAACAGCAACTCCAATCGAATTATTAATATATTTATCGGGCGGATTTACCGTAAGCACCGGCGCTGATTCGGTAAGTCCGTATCCCTGAATAAGTCGAAAGCCAAGGAAGTTAAAAGCTTCGGCAATATCCGGAGACAGCGGCGCGCCGCCGGACACCATTAATCTCAGTGATGACATACCGGCTTTCTCGCGCAAACCGCTAAACAGCCGTCCGCCGGTTTCCACATTGATGGATTTCTTCAGAAATCTGGTTAGATTATAGATGGTCTTAAAAACTGCTCTGGTAAAAGGCGGCTTTTTAGATATGGCTCTGGTTAAACCGGCAAACATTTTCTCGAATACAAGCGGCACTCCCACCAAAATTGTAGCTTTAGTATTTTTAATGTCCCCCACAATCTGCTTGGAGGCTAAACCTCTGGCATAAGTTATGGACGAACCGCTGCTTAATGGTCCCAAAAAACCGCAAGTGCATTCAAATGTATGATGAATAGGCAGAATGGAAATGAAGTTGTCTTCAGGATACATGTTTACTATTTTAAGTACGCCATGTATATCGCCGGTGATATTGCCGTGGGAAAGCATCACGCCCTTAGCCAGGCCGGTTGTGCCGGAGGTGAAAATTATCGCCGCTAACTCGTCTATATCGGTTGCCGGAACTTCTATAACCTCCGGTTTTTCATCCGCAAACAGATAGTCGGTAGAACCATTGTATTCATCCATGCAGATAACGGCATTTAGCGTTTTGATTCTATCAATCAGGGGTTCAATATCAGGATAGAATTTGCTTGAGACAACCACAGCTTTAGCTTCCGAGCTGTTTAATATAAAGCTCCATTCGGATATTTTCTGCAAAGCATCAAGAGGAACATTTGCTGCCTCTAAAAAAAGAGAGGCAAAATAAGAGGCTCCCCATGCCGGACGGTTTTCAGACAGAATCGCAACTTTATCATGGGGCTGGATGCCGGCTTGGCGAAGAGCTGAAGCTGCCTGCATAACCATATGATAAAAGCCATCATAGGTAATTTCATTAAACTTTTTACCATCATGCTCCCTCATTACCGTTCGGGAACCGTATTTCAGCCGGCTCTGAGCAAGCATTTGGGGAAGATTCAACTTGTTTATTGGCTTCATTTCAGTCATAAATTTTGCCCTCAGGATGTCGCTTGCCGCGGCGTCCGCCTAAGGCGGACCATCCTGATGGATATAATGCCTCTATTAAACTCACAATATTTCATATCAAGTTAAGAATATATAATCTGTTAAATCAGTTTGCAAGCTTTACAAGAATTTCCCTGAAAAAATATCTTGAAATTCTTAAAGCTTTTTATACCAGATTTTACTGTTGAATTATTAATATTGAATTTATGATAATCGTTTCTTGAGAGATGGTTAAGAAAAACGGAGTATATTAAGATTTATAAATAATCACTACTGTCCGGTATTTTTTATAAAGTTCTTAAAATAATACCCAACAATCGAAACTTGCTTATTTCATAACCCATAGA